>CAZZZH010000068.1:7146-18515 GCA_964658445.1 Ilyomonas sp. | reverse complement strand
CAGAACGCTAAACGAACGGCGCCGAACACCAAACGAAATTCGCCGAACGCTCTGCGAACCTCGCAGAACACTCATCAGCCAGCTTTTTTTTGCCATTGCTACCTTTTGAACACCTGCCGACCGGTAAAGCCGGTTTCCCTCCTCCGGCTCCCATTAATCTTTTATCTTTACCGCCATTTTTTAGGAGGATGAATAAAAAACGGATCGCCATATTCGGCTCTACGGGGTCAATCGGGAAGCAGGCATTGGAGGTGATAGAAACGCACCCCGATTTGTTCAGCGTAGAAATTTTAACCGCCCACACCAGTCACGAATTATTGATTCAACAGGCAAAAAAACACCAGCCCAATATTGTAGTGATTGTGGATGAGAAAAAATACGGAGTGGTAAAAGAAGCGCTGGCAAAAGAACCCATTAAAGTATTTGCCGGCGAGCAGGCGCTGAATGATGTGGCGAGTTTGGATACATACGATTTAATGCTGGCAGCCATTGTAGGTTATGCTGGCCTGCAATCGACTTTAAATGCTATTGATGCTGGTAAAATCATCGCGCTTGCAAATAAAGAAACCCTGGTAGTGGCGGGCGACATTGTAATGCACAAAGCGTTTGAAAAAAAGGTGCCGGTGATACCGGTGGACAGCGAACATTCCGCCATTTTTCAATGCCTGATTGGCGAGGGAAGGAACCGGATCGAGAAGATTATTTTAACCGCCAGCGGCGGACCTTTCCGTGGTAAAAAGCCCAACTATTTGGTAAATGTAAAACGCGACCATGCCCTGCAACATCCCAACTGGACGATGGGTGCCAAGATTTCCATCGACTCTGCCACGCTGATGAACAAAGGGCTTGAAATGATTGAAGCCAAATGGCTATTCAATCTGGAGCCGAAGCAAGTAGAAGTGGTGGTGCATCCGCAAAGTATTATTCACAGCATGGTGCAGTTTGAAGATGGCAGTATTAAGGCGCAGATGGGTCTGCCCGACATGAAACTGCCTATTCAGTACGCTATGGGTTTCCCAAGAAGGATTGAAAGTAAATTTCCGCGCTACGACTTTAAAAAGCCCTCCGAGCTTACGTTTGAAGAGCCGGATACCAAAACGTTCCGCAATCTTTTACTCGCCATCGAAGCGTTGAACAAAGGTGGCAATATGCCTTGTATTTTGAACGCCGCCAACGAGATTGCCGTGTATGCTTTTCTTCGCAACCGCATTGGTTTTCTCGACATTCAGGAAGTGGTAGAGCGCTCAATGAGCAAGATGGATTTTATAGAACATCCTACGCTGGAAGAATATTTTTACACCGATGGCGAAACGCGGCATTATGCAGCTTCCATGATACAGATGTAGGAAAGGAAAAGCGAAAAGGCAGAAAGCAAATGGCAATATTTACTTACCTCAAAGCTTTATCTTTTCTCTTTTCTTTTTAAATTTTACTTTCCGCTGTAACTATTTCCTAAAAAAATAGAATGGCGGTTTCCTGAAATCAGAATACAGTATTATTGCAACTGTATCGCTCCCTTTTTAATAACGATAAATAATAACTTTCATCGGTTTGTATTCTTTACAAGCCGTATAGAATTTACCGAAAATAAATGACGACATTATTAGCCATCAACTGGGCTTTGGTAGGCACCAAAACACTTCAGTTCATCCTCGCTTTTTCTATTCTGGTTACGCTTCACGAGTTGGGACATTTTCTTACCGCAAGGCTTTTTAAATGTCGGGTTGAAAAGTTTTATCTCTTTTTCAATCCCTGGTTTTCGCTTTGGAAAAAGAAGATTGGCGAAACGGAATACGGCATTGGCTGGGTGCCGTTTGGCGGCTATGTAAAAATCTCCGGCATGATAGACGAGAGCATAGACAAAGAGCAGATGAAGCTGCCGCCGCAACCGTATGAATTTCGCGCAAAGCCAGCCTGGCAGCGGCTTATCATCATGACGGGTGGCGTGATTGTAAATGTGATTCTTGCCATTGTTCTGTTCATCTTCATTACCAACAAATGGGGCGAAGAATACCTGCCACCACAAAACATGACCTGGGGTATTCACGCTGATTCACTGGGTAGGCAGATTGGTCTGCAGGACGGCGATAAAATCGTTTCGGTTGATAATAAACCTGTAGAAAATTTCTTTTCGATACCGAAGCAGATTGTGCTGGACAATGCAAAGACCATCCAGTTAAACCGGAACGGACAGCCGGTGAATATCATTATTCCGGATGGATTCGTCAGCACCTTGAACGCAAATAAAACACAGGGTTTTATTGATGCTCGCTTCCCGGTGATTGTGGATTCGGTTGACAAAACAAAAGCGCATTTCTTACAAAATACCTACCTGCAAAAAGGCGACAAAGTAATTGCCCTGAACAATAAGCCGTTTGCTTACTTCAACGAGTTCGACAGCATAAAGCAGGCTTATAAAAACAAGCCCGTCGTTCTTACTGCCGTTCGCGGTAGCGATACAATACAAGTAAAAGCTCAACTTAGTGAAACCGCCTCAGTAGGATTTATTCCGGACGTTGATTTATTCAAAACCGTTAAGCATACTTACACTTTTGTTGAAGCCATTCCTGTTGGCTTCAACAAGTGTTGGGAAACGCTGGGCAATTACATAGCGGGTATCCGCCAGATTTTTGCCGGCAAAGTGAAGGCCAGCGACAGTTTAGGCAGCGTGATGAGTATTGGCAATGCCTTCTCCGGCGACCTTGCCGACTGGCAGGGCTTCTGGCGGTTGACCGCCATTTTCTCTATCATTCTTGCCTTTATGAATATCCTTCCCATACCGGCTTTGGATGGTGGACATGCATTGTTTACGTTAGTAGAAATGATCACCGGTCGCAAGCCTAGCGATAAGTTTATGGAGTATGCACAAATGGTTGGTATGGTGCTGCTGTTGACGTTAATGGCGTATGCATTGGGGCTCGACTTCTGGCGTTATTTTTTTAAGTAATTCTCAGGGTAAAAAGAGCAAAGCACAAAGCTTCGGTATAACAAAAACGAAGCTTTGTGGCTTTTGTTTGTCGTAAGCAATCAGGAAAATATTGAGTAAAAAACACCAGTCTCATGGCTTATTCTCATCTCTAAAAAAGAAAACGTTGCTTTGCTTTTAGAAACGTTTTACATGAGTAAAGGCATATGGGCGGTTTGTTTTTTATTCATCTTTCAAACTTCGCAGGCGCAGCCACTAACTGAAATTGCACGAGGCAGGATAGACAGCTTGTTACAGTACATCTATAACCCTTCCCTGCCGGGAGCCGTAGTCTGCATTTTGCAAAACAACAAATGTGTTTTTGATGATGGCTACGGCGTGCGCAGTTTGCAAACGAACGAAAAAAATACAGTCACCACCAACTTCAATATTGCTTCTCTTACCAAGCAGTTTACAGCTTTGGCTATTCTGCAATTAGCAGAACAACACAAGCTGTCAACAACAAATAAACTCAGCCGCTTCTTTCCTGACATGAATAAACAAGTGGCTGATGCAGTTACGGTTCAGCAATTACTAACACATACCTCCGGCATCGTTGACCATTATAGTTTTACCAACACGACACACCTGGCGCATGCCCACAATATAGATGTCTATAATGCCATTAAAAATGTCGATTCCTTATATTTCACTCCGGGCACTCAATTTCGATACAGCAATACAGGTTTTTGTTTGCTGGCATTGATTATAGAGAAAGTGAGCGGCATGTCTTATAATAGCTACCTGCAGAAAAATCTTTTTACCAAAGCCAACATGTTGCACACCACTATCTGGAATGAGAAAGCTTCCCTTTCAGAAGCCGCAACGGGCTATGATTGGGATAGTGCAACCCAACATTTTATACCTTCCGGAGCCAGCGAGCACATCTTCTTTTCTACCGAAGGCGATGGTGGCATTTATACTTCCGTGCACGATTACAGGCTTTGGCTGAAAGCGTTGAACGAAGAAAAAATCTTTAGTAAACATATCGTTGAACAAGCAAGATCACTGCAATATGCTATAGATGCCAAACGCAGGCTGGGCTATGGTTTCGGCTGGTTTGTAGATGAAAGTGAGGACGATAAAAAAGTATATCATAGCGGAGATAATGGCGGTTTCAGAACCTACAGTTTTACCATTCCGGAACAAGGTTTTGCTATTGTTATTTTTTCCAACCGGTCAGACGTTAACGTAGAAGAAGTAGTTGAGAAAATCTATCACATCCTGTATCCTTCTGACAAGCCTTTTGTAAAGATTGAAGTCATGACTTCATAAACGAAAAGCGTTGAATTGACCACAAATAAAAAGGGTGAGAAGCTGTCCAAAGCTTCTCACCCTTTTTCATCTCTTTTTACTTATTGATTACTTGCTAAGTTCGATGCATCCCACCAGTCTTTAATGCTGCTGCAGTTTGCATAACTTTTATCAATGTTGATATAATACGTCGGAATATGCGTTTTAAACCATTGCTCTAACACCTGCATCTTCTTTGCTTCCAGCGCTTGCTTTTGAATCCTGTCGTAGTCATCTCTCATATTCTCGATATGAGGGTCGGTACGGCTTTTAAAATAAAGAATACGTACGGCCTGCATACCACGCTCGTCGGTGTAGGCAAACGGGCGCGAAACATCGCCTGGCTTCATGCTTTGAAGCTGCACCACCATGTCTTTGTCCAACTGGTCAATGGTCACATCTGTCGAGCCATCGGGTGCAGTTACGGCACCGCCGGTAAATTTGCTGTTGTCGTCATCGCTATACTTATTTACCGCCGTGCTGAACGACATTTTGTTATTGACAATATCGCTGCGCACGCTGTCCATTTTTGCTTTCGCAATATCCAGCTCGGCATTGGTAACCGGTGGTATAATCAGGATGTGACGGATAATGGCATCATCGCCCGCACGGCTCACCATCTGAATAATGTGCAGCCCGAACTTACTCTTTACCACCGGCGAAATTTGTCCTTCTTTCAAGCGCCAGATGGCCGCCATCCACGAAGGATCCCATTGCTTATCGTGTATGTTCACGCTATACTGCCCGCCGTTCTCTTTCACCGCCGGGTCCTGCGAATAAATGCGCGCCAGCGCATCAAACTTTTTAGCGCCGCTTTCCACCTGTTTCTTCAGATCCAGAAGCTGGTTGCTTACATACGCTTCCACATCTTTATTGGCTTTTGGCATCATTACAATCTGGCTCACCTCCAGGTTGCTTTCAAAGTACGGCAGGCTGTCTTTCGGTATCTTGTTAAAGAAGTCTTTCACCTCGGTTGGCGTCATCTTCACATTGTCTAAAATCTTGCTGCGCATCTGGTTGGCAAGCTGTCTTTCCTTAAAGGGCGCGCGGTTGTCTTCTTTAATCTGGTAAATGGTTTTACCCGCAATCTGCTCTAACTGATCCTTGCCGCCCGACTGCTGAATAAAGTAGCGGATCTGGTTATCGAGCAACGCATCCAGGTCTTCTTCCGAAATAGGCAGCGAATCTTTCTCTGCCTGTAGCACCAGGGCTTTCTGTATCAGTTGCCCTTCCAGGAAAGCGCAGTCCGGGTTAGGCGGCAGGCTCGAATCCTGACCCTGTCTTTTATAATCAGCAATCGCGTTTACAATATCACTTTGCAGAATGATTTTATCACCCACCTGCGCTATAATTTTATCGGCAACAATCTTCTGCTGCTGTTGCGCCGTTGCGGCAACCGCGGCGCAGCCAGCCAATACACACAAGAACAATACTTTCTTCATAACAAATAAATAGTGTCAAAAATAAGTTTTCAGGTGCGCTAGCTTCCGCAACGGCAGCCTTTTAACAAACATATAAACTCTATCTGTTTTCTAAAGAGCGACGAATACCGGATGCCGATGGTCAACTGCCCATCCACAACTTACAACATCATACACCTAACATCGTACATCCTTGGGGCTTTCGTCGTCCATTCATCCATTGAGCGATAGTTCGGGCTGTATGCCCTACTCCGCGGCGCGGCTATTTCTTTGTATCTTGTTCCTTGTATGCTTGCCTCTTTTTCCTTCCTGCGCCTTGCGGGGTAGAGGCTGCCCATCCCGCAGCCCATCGGCAGCCGTTTTCCAATCCGGCTTTCCCGTGCATCAACCGCGTATAAACCCGCCCAAACCATCAAAAACCCGCTCCGACCGCCTTTTTACCCGGTGCAAGCCTATTTAAATCCGCTATAAGCCACTAAAAACCCGCTTAAACCGCCTTTTTTCTCACTCTAACCGCCAAAACCGGCGCTCCGAACGGGTAAACCGGCGCTCAAACCACCAAAACCGCCGCTTTTTACACCGAAACCGCCGCCTCAACCACCGAAACTGGCGTCCCGAACGGCGGTTTCCGTTTTCCTTTTGCGCAGCCCTTCCACTTCCTTCACATCATTTTGCTCATTCTCCCGAAATCTCCGTTTACATTTACACCCTAACAGCATTGCTATATGAACAGGCGCATTTTTATACTTCTCACCATTCACTTCTCACTTCTCACTTCTATCTTCTCTCAAGACGTTTGGACTATAAAAGCCGATACCATTAATCCCTCCAACTATTATGGCGAAACGGTTGCCAACGGCATGATTGGTATTGTGTCGTCGCCCGATCCGTTTACCGTAAAAGATGTGGTGCTCAATGGCGCTTTCGATTTGTATGGCAGAGGTCGTGTCAGCAACATTCTCAAGACCTTCAACTTCGTGAATATGAACCTCGATATAGACGGGCAGCGTATTGAGAGTTTTAAGCAAGTACAGCATGTGTCGCAGACCTTAGATATGAAGCATGCCAACCTTACCACCACCTTCGATTATGGCGATAAAGCCTCTGTTTCCTATACGTATTATTCCTTGCGGCAGCTGCCATACACTGCCCTGGTAGACGTAACCATCACGGCGAAAAAAGACATTGATATTATTCCGGCTTCTGTCATGCAGGCACCCGATATGCTGAAAGAGGTGCAGAATTATTTCAACCAGATTGATCGTCCGCACGTCACCATTTCCCTGCTTACTTCTGTTGCCAAAAGCCCCACCGGGAAGCTGACGCTGGCGGCTTCCAACAGCTTTGTATTCGACGAGCCGCACGGCAGCGAACCATCTGTCATTCACGAAATGTGGGACAATGGCATGCACCTCATTAAATTTAAAAAGAAACTAACTGCTGGTCAAACCTATCATTTCTCAATTGTCGGTTCATCCATTACGTCTGCCCACGACGATGATCCGCTGAATGAAGCCGAGCGCCTCACCCTGTTTGCCACACTCCAGGGAACCAAGCGCTTAATTCAGTTTCACAACCAGGCATGGGACAGTCTTTGGAAAAGCGACATCGTAATCGCCGGCGACGATGCGACGCAACGCGAAGTGCACAGCATGATTTACCACCTGTATTCCTTTGCGCGAAGCGGCACTGCCAACAGCTTGTCGCCAATGGGGTTAAGCGGTTTGGGCTACAATGGTCATGCCTTCTGGGATACCGAATTATGGATGTATCCATCACTCTTGCTGCTGCAGCCCGATATTGCAAAGTCTTTACTGGAGTATCGTTTCCAACGTTTGCAAACAGCAAAGAACAACGCTTTCTCACATGGTTATAAAGGCGCTATGTTCCCTTGGGAGAGCGCTGCCAGCGGCAACGAAGAAACGCCTGTGTGGGCACTGAGCGGTCCGTTTGAACATCACATTACCGCCGACATCGGCATCGCTGCCTGGAACTACTATTGCGTCACCGGCGATAAGAACTGGCTTCGCGGCAGAGGCTATCCGTTATTAAAAGAAACCGCCGATTTCTGGGCAAGCCGCGTAGAACGGAATGGCGCTGGTCATTACGATATCAAGAACGTAGTCGCCGCCGATGAATGGGCGGAAAACATCGACAACAATGCCTTCACCAATGCCGCTGCCCGCGCCAATTTAAAGATGGCAACCGACGCCGCAAAGCTATTGGGCATTACACCTGATGCCGACTGGATGAACGTATACAACAACATCCCGATTCTCAAGTTTCCCGACGGCGTTACAAAAGAACACGCGAGTTATGCTGGTGAAAAAATAAAGCAGGCAGACGTCAATCTCTTAGCCTATCCGTTGCATGAAGTCACCGGTGCCGCCATCAAAAAAGATCTCGATTACTACGAGCCGCGTGTAGGCGAAGGTCCTGCCATGACGCACGCTATCTTTTCCATTTTATATTCCCGTCTCGGCATGCCCGATAGTGCCTACCAGGCGTTTAAAGTTGGCTTCGAACCCAACCAGCGTCCGCCCTTCAGCGTCATTGCCGAAACAGCCACCGGCAACAATCCTTATTTCTCCACCGGCGCCGGCGGCATGATACAGGCGATGCTGAATGGCTTCGGTGGCTTGGAGATAACGCCGGCGGGTATTACGCAACTAAAAACAAAATTACCTTCCAACTGGAAGTCGCTAACGCTTACAGGCATTGGCATTGACAAGAAAACGTATGTGGTGAAGTAGTGAAGAAATGCTGTCTTTTTATGTAAATAAATAGTCTGTTTCGGTTAAAAAACATAAGCAATAAAAAGCAATCCTTTTTCTGGGTCGAAGTTTGACTTCCATAATATATTTTTGGATGATGCAGATAGAGGCACTGATACAGCAGGCAACGGTGATAGCGAGAGACGTAACCGCCAAGGAAGCCATAGAAGCAGATAGCAATGGAACTTGGGTAAGTGAAACCATGAACGCCCTGATGGACACCAAATTGACGGGGCTTTTGATATCGAAAACATTAAATGGTCAGGGGCAAGGCATGTATGCGTTAGTGCGCATCTGTGAAGAGTTGGGCAAAGCTTATTCGTCAGCAGGTTTGTGTTTTGGTATGCACGCCGTTGGTTCGGCAGTGTTGGCCGCTAAAGCCACAGGCTGGCAGAAGGAACATTATCTCGTTCCCATCGCTGAAGGCAAACATTTAACGACGCTTGCATTGAGCGAATCCGGTACGGGCGCTCATTTTTATTTTCCGCAAACGCCTTTAATTGCAGTTACCGATAATGAATTTGTTGTCAACGGAACCAAAACGTTTGTTACCAACGGAACTCATGCTCACTCCTATGTCATATCTACCTTGGGCGCGAGTGCAGAAGCCGATGCCGATCACTTCTCATGTATTGTAGTTGATTCCACTGCTGCCGGCATTAGCTGGGGTAAAGAATGGGATGGGTTGGGTATGCGTGGCAATTCTTCACGGGAGCTGACACTTGATAATGTTCACATTTCAGGCAAACATATTCTGGGCGAAAAAGGAGATCAGCTTTGGTACATTTTTAATATTGTAGCGCCCTATTTCTTAATGTCAATGTCCGGCACCTATTTAGGTATCGCCGAAGCGGCTTTGCTGGAAGCAAAAGCGACGTTGGCAAAGCGCACGTATGCACACAATGGCACATCATTGTCACAGGTCGCTTTGCTACAGCATCGGTTAGGAACAATATGGGCAAAGGTAGAACGCACAAGGCAGCTTGTTTACCATGCCGCCAAAGCGGGCGATATCAATCAGTCTGAGGCATTATTAGCCATTTTAAGCGCCAAAGCCGAGGTAGGCACTTGCGTGGTAGAGGTGGTAAATGAAGTGATGACCTTAGCCGGGGGTTTAGGTTACAAAAACAACTCTCATTTAGGCATGTTGCTGCGCGACGCAAGAGCAGCCCATGTGATGGCGCCTACAACCGATTTGCTGTATACCTGGATTGGCCGGTTACTGCTGGATCAGCCGTTATTATTGGATTAAACCACTACTTCCTTGACAAACATCGAATACATAGGTTTTGGAAAGCAGATCGACTTGTTGAAGAACAAGCCTTCTATGCATGAGCAGCTAACGTTTACAGAAATTCTACCGCTTTCGGTTGAGGTAAACGATGGTGCCTTGCGCAACTGTGATGCTTTCTTAATTGGTCCTTACTCCACAGAGCCGCTGAAACAAGCGCAGCGCGCCAATCAAAGAAACCCGTCATTATCAATCATTGTATTCGTTTTTCAGGAGCAGTTTTTAAAAGTAAAACAAGCGGTGCACCTAGCTTACAATATCGGAAAGAATGTTACTTGTTTGCCTTATGTAGCCGGGAAAGATATAAGTGCTGTGTTGGATAATGCTGTCCTGCGTACAAGACAACGTAAGAGTTTCGCTAAAATATCGGCGCAGACTACTTATCCCATGACTGCAAACAAAGAATCAACGTTTCAAAGCTTGGGTATATTTCTCGAGCACTTGCCGTTAGGTGCGCTCATCCTTGATAAAGATAAAAAGATAGTGAGTGCCAATCATAACGCAAGGAATACGTTTGGAGCTCTTTTAAAAACCGGGGGCAATACGAGCCTGGAAGATGTATTTCCCGATGTTCGTAATATTCAGGACGTAGCTGCACTAGCCGAAACGGGAGAAGAAGCGCCTGAAATTATAAAGGTCAATAATCATTTTCTTGAAATCAATATATCGCCTGTTCTGCTGGAAGAAAACAAGCCGCATTATATACTGCTCATTAACGATGTAACCAGCAGAGTCAAGTTAGAAAATGAATTAAAAACCAAGATCGACGACTTGGAATTTTTGAACCAGGAGTTGGACCAGTTTTTAAGTATTATTTCGCACGATTTCAAAACGCCGATTACTTCTATTTCAGTGTTAATTGAACTGGCCAGCACAGAAAGCGATTCAGAAAAGAAACAGCAACTGATCAATAAAATAAAAAGCTCCGGCGACAGGCTAAAAGATACATTGAAGGGCTTGAATGCCATGGTAGACATCAAGAACAATAAAGCTGAAAAAACAGAGATCGTTTCCTTTGAAGAAAGGGTAGCCGTCATTACAGGCGAATACCTTCACAACCTGCAGAATATTGAGGGAAAAATTGTAACCGATTTTTCGCGGGCGCCAAGCATCTGTTATTACAAAGCTCATATTGATACGTACCTCAGTAATCTGATTACGAATGCCATTAAATACCGGAATACAAATGAGCCGTTGATGATTACCATTAACAGCCGGCGGGAAAAAGAATACGTTGTTCTGAGTATCAAAGACAACGGTATGGGTATCGACTTAACCCGCAACCTCAACAAACTGTTCCAACCATTCAGACGCCTCACCGATATGGGAACCGGTTCCGGCCTTGGTTTAAGCATTATTAAACGCATGATTGAACGAGACCAGGGATATATGGAAGTCTATTCTCAGCCGGGAGAAGGAACCGAATTTATTGCTTATTTGAAAGAGCCATATTAGACACCTCTTATGTATCGGCCGGTGACGACACCGACCGTTAAGAAAGAAAACATATGTGGTGAAGTAGCAGAAGATATTATCTTTCCTAAAAAATAAACAGTCTGCAATTCCCTGTTCACATAACCATCGGACATACCCAAATCCTGCTGCACAGCATTGCCGAGCCGCTT
>CAZZZH010000068.1:0-7136 GCA_964658445.1 Ilyomonas sp. | reverse complement strand
TATGTGGCTGCGAAAAAGGGAAGGTGATGTCATTGAATCCAACAATCGTCTTTGGATATTTATCGGCGCTGTCTTAGGCGCATTCATTGGCAGCCGTCTCATTGGTGGGCTGGAAAATCCGCCACAGGCAAGGCTTTCGACCAATCTGCTGTTCTATTTCTATCAGAATAAAACGGTATTAGGTGGCTTCTTAGGCGGCTTATTGGGTGTAGAGTTAATAAAGAAAAGAATAGGTGAAACAAGAGCCTCCGGCGATTTATTTGTTTACCCGATGATCTTGGCACTCATCATCGGCCGTATCGGCTGCTTTAGCATGGGTATCTACGAAGAAACCTACGGTTTACCAACCATTCTACCTTGGGGAATGCATTTGGGCGATAGCCAGTTACGCCACCCGGTTTGTTTATATGAAATCTTATTTTTAATTCTGCTTTGGATAAGTTTAGCACAGCTTGATAAAAAATATGTCTTACAGAATGGCGCACGTTTCAAACTGTTTATGATCGCGTATTGCGGCTTTAGGTTCCTGCTCGATTTTATCAAACCGCACTATACGTTCTCAATTGGCTTATCTACCATACAGATAACGGCTTTGCTGGGTTTGTTGTATTATTACCATTATATCATTCAGCCTGGAAGATTAGTAGATAGTAAGGTAGGAAGCAGGCAAGCCGATCTGTTGGCAAGCCGCAAAAAGATTGCAAAAATGGAAAGTTAGTAACGACTCTATATCATTATCCAAAACACTGTTTCAAAAGTAAAAACCCGTTTGTTGTATGCCGGAACGTCCTTATACCTACTACGATTTCACAGTAAGCCTTTGCCCCGTCTGCCTGCGCCGGATCGACGCCAAAATTGTGTTCGAAAACAGCAAAGTCTTTATGTTAAAAACCTGCCCCGAACATGGCTTTCAAAAGGTGTTGATTGCAACCGATGTTGAATATTACAAAAACATCCGTAATTACAATAAACCCAGCGAAATGCCGCTTAAGTTCAACACCCACACGCATTATGGCTGTCCCTACGATTGTGGTTTGTGTGCCGATCATGAGCAGCATAGTTGTTTAACAGTGGTCGAAATTACCGACCGTTGCAATCTCACATGCCCTACCTGTTACGCCATGAGTTCACCACACTATGGCAGGCACAGAACAGTAGAAGAAGTAGAGCGGATGTTAGATATTGTAGTAGCCAATGAAGGCGCACCGGATGTAGTGCAAATCAGCGGCGGAGAGCCCACCGTACACCCTAATTTCTTCGAGATTTTAGACATCGCCAAGCGAAAACCGATCAAGCACATCATGGTGAATACAAATGGTATTCGCATGGCAAAAGACAAAGCCTTTGTAGAACGGTTGGCTACTTATATGCCCGACTTTGAAATTTATCTACAGTTCGACTCTTTTAAGCCCGATGTGTTGCAACTACTACGCGGGCAAGACCTGACAGACGTGCGCAAGAAAGCATTGGAACACCTGAATGAATACAATCTTTCCACTACCTTGGTCGTCACCTTGCAGCAAGGCAGCAACGACGATGAAATAGGTAAAATAATCGACTTCGCGCTACAGCAGCCATGTGTGCGCGGCGTCACCTTTCAACCCACACAAATCGCCGGTCGGTTAAGCAATTTCAATCCTGCCACCGACCGCATTACGCTCACCGATGTGCGGCAGAAGATACTGGAGCAAACAAGTGTTTTTCAACCCGCCGATTTAATTCCCGTGCCCTGCAATCCCGATGCTTTGGTCATGGGCTATGCGCTGAAACTGGGCGGACAGGTGTTCCCGATGACACGTTATGTCAATCCCGCCGACCTGCTGAACAACGGTAAAAACACCATCGTCTACGAAGCCGACGAAGCGCTCCATGCGCAGATGCTCAAAATATTTAGCACCGGCATTTCGGTCGATCGGGTAGAAGAGAACTTTAAAGAATTGCTATGTTGCCTGCCGCAGATACACGCGCCCGGTTTGGGGTACAACAATCTGTTTCGCATCATCATTATGCGCTTCATCGACGCCTGGGATTTCGATGTTCGCTCCATCAAAAAAAGCTGCGTCCATATCGTTCATAAAGATGGGCGCATCATCCCTTTCGAAACCATGAATCTATTGTACCGCGATGATAAAGAAGCCATCCTGCAAGGGTTGCAGGCAGAAAGAACAGCATCCTCAATTCCTTCGTGATGATATAAAACCAAAACTATGAAAACAGCTTACAAAGTAGTATTAATTAACCTTCTCATTGCGGTAGTAGTAACAGCCTTCACATTACTGGCTAATGGCACTACTACCGGTGCCGATGTAGCACTTTATTTTGGCCTTGTTTGCCTGGCACTAAGTGCAATTAATTTATTTGTCGGATTAGTTTTAGCGCTTACGGGTAATCGAAGATTGGGCAATGGAATGGTATTAAGCTTTGCGGTTTTGCTGCTGCTAAGCGGCATATCCTGCAGTCAGGGTTTTAAATTGTAAAAAATAAGCCATTCAGTTATCCCAGGCATCAGCTAAACATGGGCTAACTTTGTAAGAATACATTCCTAAAAAATGGCGTCATGAAACTCAATGATATTATCACAGCCGATCCCGATATCCTGCACGGCACACCTGTGTTCAAAGGCACCCGTGTTCCGGTTCAGTCGCTCTTCTGGCATCTGGAGCAGGGCATTTCGATAGATGAATTCCTAGACGATTTTCCAACCGTCAGCCGCCAGCAGGCAATACAGGTATTGCAGTTATCAGCCGAAATCCTTTCCGCACCCCGTTTCAACGATCTTTATGAAGCTGTTGCTGGATGAAAACCTGCCAGAGAAGCTAAAGCTCCATTTCCCGCTGCACGAAGTGTTCACCGTGCGCGATTTGACGTGGAATGGAATCAAGAATGGCGCTTTACTGGCTTTAATGCTGCAAAATGGCTTTGAAGCGCTCTTATCATTCGACCAAAACATACCTCACCAGCAAAACTTCACTACTTATCCCATTACCGTTTTTGTTTTCATCGCCCCTGCCAATACCTATCCTGTTTTAGAGCCACTATGCACTAAGGTAAACGAATTCCTGTCGGGTGAAGAGGTAAAAAAAGAAGTCATTTATATTCAGGCATGAAAAGCGAAATCTGAAATTACTATAAACAAACATGACCGCAACGGCTTGCGGCGGAAAGGCTTCATAAGCATCTTCGGAAATAATGGGCAGAAGAATACCTTTACAACAGCGCTATTGACTATTATGGCAGGAAAGGGTTGCTGGATGAATGCTGATTGAGCGGACGCTTGAAGATAGATGGCACTAGCGGGACGCTAGCGCCAGAAAAGGGGTCAAAAAAATGAGGTTATTTATTTGACTTTAACGAATTTTAGTGTTGCTTCATTTTTATCTACATAGACTTTCGCTATATAAGTGCCTGAAGAAAAAGCTGAAAGATCAATTTTCTCATTTGATATACCCTTCCACAGAATTAATTTATTGTGGTAAATAGCTTTTCCTTCCAAAGTTGTAATAATGATTTCCGCATTGGTATTTTCGGCACTAGAAATTTGAAGATTTAATAGATTATTAGTCGCGGGATTTGGAAAAACCTTGATCTGGAACAAGGAGCCATTTGAAAGTACACGTATCTGGCTGTAAATGATTTTTCCAATATTGTCTAAAATTTTCAGCCTGTAAAAGTTGTTTCCATCAATTGGCAAACTATCATTGAAACTATAATTCAAATTAGAACGTACGCCGGAAACAAATGAAATGTCGTCGAACAGTATTCCATCTGCACTTCGTTGAATATAAACCTTGTTGAGATCTGTATTCGACAAAATGCTCCAGTTCAAAGTGTTAAACGCTGTTTGTTTTGTTGCTGCAAAATTAATCTTAGTGACAGGTAATGCGGAGGCTATAGCATTTTTAAAAATAGATACAAAATTAAAAACACTTGAGGCGCCAACTAATGTGGTAGCAATATCCTCTTTTCCATCACCATTAAAATCAGCACAAATAGATGAGTAGGTTGAGCCACCAACAGGGTTAGCGCCAGCATAAGAAGAATAAAAATCGGCATTTATATTCCCGGCTGTCGAATTATTATTATATAACGCAAAATAACCATAACCAAAAACACCAAGTACATAGTCTGGATTCCTCCCTCCTCTTAAATTTCCTAAAGAAGTGCCTTGTGGATAAAACCCGGTAACATAGTCGACTCGTGTAGCAAATGCAATGTTGCCTGATGTGGAAATATTTCTAAAAACACTATAGCCATTTAAAGTATACAATATAATATCAAGCTTGCCGTCACCATCGAAATCAGCTATAAAAATATCACTGGTTTGTAAATCAGGGACGGACAGATCGATCCTAGAAGCAAAAGATATTGTTCCCTTTACGCTGGTATTTTTGAAAACAGAAACAGAAGCGGCGCCGCTTGTAAAACTAAAGTTTGAACATGCCATATCTGCCTTGCCATCACCATCTAAATCCCCAACTGCCACAGCATCGGTATTGCCATTTGTTTTATAATAATTCACAGGACCAAAAGAAATATGTCCTAAACTGCTTGTATTTCTTAACACCATAATGTTGCCTTGAAAGTCACTTACTTCCAAGTCATTTCTTCCATCTCCATCCAGATCAGCAATAGCGACCGTTTGCGTTTCGCCAACCGTTGTTACAGTAAAAGTTGAATCCACTGAAATGTTGCCTGGCGTACTGGTGTTTCTGGTAACAGATATATAAGATGCATTTGATGGAGATACAAAATCTGGTTTGCCATCGCCGTCAAGATCACCTGTAGTAAAAATATTGTCTGTATTTAGGTTTTGCGCAGGGGCAAATTTTAAAGAATCAAGTGTGCTTATGTTTCGATAAGCAACAAGTTCATTCCCAAAAGCTTGCTCTGAGCATAAAAGATCAATCTTCCCATCACCATCAACATCTGCGGCTGAAAGAAAACTAGGAAACACAGATACACCACGAATGCTGCCCATAGCAATATCATAACTGTCCACAAAAGTGTTTGCATCTGTATGCATAATGCTGTCTGCAAATACCAAACTAAATTGTTTTGGCGATGTGCCTGTTAAATGTGTTGTTTGATCAAGCACTGATATGTTGCTAAAACTATTTGCGGCAGGAACAAGACATTGTATTTGGGTGGCGGATGCACTTACAATAGTGGCTTTTGAAGAACCGAAAAATACTGCATTGTTTTGCACGTTGCTATTAAAATTACTGCCCTTAATCGTTACTGTCGATCCTGCTGACGCTGCAGATGGCGAAACACTTGTTATAATGGGAGGATTGCTTGCAGGGGGTACAAAATAAGTGAAACCAGGATAATTTCTTGTATATTGAGGAATACTTACACTCACATTTCCTGATGATCCATTTGCAACAATTGCGTCAATGGTTCCATCATTAACGATTTGAAAACTACTTGCCGGTGTGCCACCAAAAAAAACCCCTGTCGCATTTGTAAAATTCGATCCGGTAATAGTAACCTGTGTGCCACTGCTACCTGTCAATGGGTAAACAGTTGCTATTATTGGCACAGCAATATATGGGAATCGGAAATATTGTTTCAAACTATCAGTATCTACTCCATTTGAAACAGCCAACACCACCGAATCAATATTGTTTGCATAATCATGTGTGTAGGAAGGGCTGTAAGCTGTACTAATAAGATTGTTATTTACATACCATTTATAAGTATAACCTTGCTTGGAAAGATTATTTAAATGTACCGTTCCTGCTATATAAAATCCTGTTGTATCAATGGTGAAATATGCTTGAGGAATAGTTGGGCTACCTCCCGTTGTTGTGATCATCAAATATTCTCCCATTCCGCCTGCCCATCCAATCTGGTCATTATAAAAATATAATTTGTTGAACCCATAATTGAGATATTGATAATCATTCGCCTTTTTGCAAGGTTCCCAGGTTTTGCCATAATCCGTTGTTTTGCTCACTGTATAGCCTAGCACCGATGCGATAAAACCTGTACTGTCATTTGTAAAGTACATATCATTGCCAGACAAAGGAATTAGATCCACATTGTTTTGTACAAACCAGTTGCTACCGCCGTCATAAGTATAAGAAAGAGTTTTGTAAGTGTTGTCTAACAGATACCCATTGTAAGGCGTAGTAAAAGCTACATTGTTCATTGCACTGTTTTCTCCATCATTGGCCGGCACTCTTACATAAGACCAGTCGGTTCCATCACTCGTTTTATAAACATAGATGCCACCACAGGCAAAACCGTCTGTGACTGTAGAAAAGCTTAATTTTTGCAATGCCGCGTATGGTAAAGACAATACAGTATTCCATGTTTGTCCTCGATCAGTAGATCGAACCACTTCTTCATTTTGAACAGCATAACCAATATTGCCATTGCCTGGAAAGGTCATATCAGTGATGCCTTGATTCGGAATAATGGCCCTAGCGTTAAAGTCGCGATGAAAAATAAGCTTCCAATTTTGGCCTTGGTTACTTGAAAATAAAATAGATGGCTCTTCTCCATAATTTCCATAAACTAATAATGAATCTTTCGAAAAAGCCTTCACACCTCTAATGTCAAAACCAAAAGTGATATTAACGCTATAACCATTGTAATCTGTATTAGCAGTGTTAATGGTATGCTGAACATACGTTGCCCCACTGTCTGTTGTAAACCCAATCGATGCATTAAAAGCCACGAAGCCGGTAGATGGGCTAAGGAAAGAGATTCCATAAATAGGATCGTTCACATTGGTGCCAAGGTATTTTTCGCGAAATTGCGAGAAGGAGAAAAGACTTGAAAAAAGAAATACGAATGAGCAAAGAATGTGCTTGTTCATGAATAGAGGTTGGTTACAGCCTTATAGAAGTTAGTTATAGACGTATAACAAAAATATAAGTAAAGAAATTTGTTTAATGTTATTATTCTGTTAACCAACTCAGCTAAGCATGTCGCACACAAGCTCAGCGAAGTTTACAACTTCGCTGCTTCTATCCTGAAGTCTGCGACTTCACTTTCATCCCTTGTTCTTCGAAAAAGTAACTCTAACCCCAAACCAATACTAACATCATTCACCAAATTCCAAACCTTCAAACCAAATTCATCATTGCATTCTCATTTACATGCATCCTAATCGCATTTACACCCAT
>CAZZZH010000067.1:0-18538 GCA_964658445.1 Ilyomonas sp. | reverse complement strand
CCTTCTTCCCCGCTTGTAGGAGCCTTTCTGGTAAACCAATCTTACTATCTAAGGCTTTTTACGCAATGTCATTTTAAAGATGTTCCTGACCTGATGAACTGAATTCTTTTTCAGAAAATATTGTAAGGACTTTACAGGATTTGTCAACTGTTTAAGGGAACTGTCTCTTACTTTGTCTTTTCAACTGTTAGTCTATGCATAAGAGTTTCAAGCTATGCCTTTTCCTTTTCGTTTCTTGTTGCTTGTCCCTTCCTTCTGCCTTTGCCTGGGGTAGGAAAGGTCATGCGATTGTAGCAGAGATTGCTTTTCATTACCTGAGCGAGGATGAGAAAGCAAAGCTCATCTCGTACCTGCAGGGTATGACGGTTGACGATGCAGCCAACTGGATGGATGAGGTACGTAGTGATCCAAAGTACAGCTATACCGCTTCCTGGCATTACATCAATATCCCCAGGGGAGGGCTTTATGTACCGTCTGATAAAGCGGATATCGTTAACGCCCTCAACGCTACGCTCGATGATTTAAAATCAAATAAAGACATTAAAGGAGACCAGATCTCTATTGACCTGCTGATACTCCTTCATCTTGTAGGAGATATCCATCAGCCACTACATACCGGGTATGGGGAAGACAAAGGAGGCAACGACTACCAGGTATCGTTTTTAGGGAGAGGCTCCAACCTGCATAAAGTATGGGACAGCGAAATCATTGAAAGCACGAACGTCTCTTATGATAATTGTGTACCGATCGCTGATGGAATGAAAGACATTCCGGTCGGAAACGTGGTAGACTGGCTGAATGGCTCACGCGCTTTAGTAGAAGCCTGCTACCCGCCGGCTCACAAGATTGACCAGGCTTATATCGATAAAGAAAAGCCCGTAATCCAAAAGCAGCTGGCAGTAGCCGGCATCCGCCTGGCAGCTGCCTTGCATGATGTGATTCCGCACCTGCAGGCTCCTCCGGTGCTGAAGAGTGAGAACAACAGCCGGCAGCCGGTTGAAATAACCCTTGACAAGCTGGCTGACCATATCGGGGAGACCGTGCACGTTTGCGGTAAAGTCTATGGTGTAAAGTATCTGGCAACAGGCAGTAAGCCAACCTTTGTGAACGTCGGTGCTGCTTATCCGAACTCCCCACTAACTCTTTTTATTAACCAGGACGTAAGAGATAAGTTCTCTTACAAGCCAGAAGAAAAGCTTGACGGACAAACGATTTGTGTTACGGGTAAATTAGAACTGTACAAAGGAAAACCGGAAATCGTGATTCACAACGAAAGAGACATCGAAATAAATTAGGGCGATATAACATAAATAAGGATTATTATTTATGCCTGTTCAGCACAAAAAACAATCAACCTGTTGTCACAAGCCTCTACTACAAATCATAATAACCAGTAGCCGGCACTCTCAGATTTCTAAAATTGGCAGGAAATGCAGTACTGAAAATCAAACGCAACTAAAGCTTTATATCCTTACTTTGCTATTTCAAAATAGCAGTATTATCGTTTCCCTAATTTGTATTTATTCGATTCATCTGTATGAAAAGTCTGTCTATGAAAAAAAGCGTTACACTATCTCTCTTTCTTCTTCTCTCAGTCCTTGGTCATGCACAATGGAGCAACACTACCAACCAGTTTTACGATTCACTCCATATGCCGGTCTCTGCTACCACCGGCGACCAGAAGCAGCCCATCGTGGTGAAAAGCTATCCGGACAGCGGCTACTTCGTCATCTGGGTTGATTACCGCAACCAAGCTGCCGGCAACGGTAGCGACATCTATGCGCAGAAGTTCGACAAAACGGGCAAAGCACTCTGGACAGCCAACGGCGTTCCTGTTGTCGCCGGCAAGGGCTATCAAACCTTTGCCCCGCCTTCCAATGCCGATTACCGCTACTACAACTATGCCTGTACCGATAGCGCTGGCGGATTTTACATTGCCTGGGACGACGACAATCCCGATGCCGGCAGCACCGCAGCCCACCGTGTAGCGGTACAGCACATGCAAAGCAATGGCTCCGCCGTTTTTCCCTTTCCCGGCTATGTGGTAGCCTCGCCCGCTGCTGATTTCAGTTATCAGTATGCCGATCCGCAACTGATTGCTGATGGCAATAGGGGCTTTTTTATCGGTTATATCAAGTTTGGCAGCTACAATGATATGTATGTACAGTGCTTTCGCGACGAAGGCGGTACGATGGTGAACTACGGCGGCGGCCAGATGGATGTAAACGGCGTCAACGTTCAGGTTCAAAAAGCCTGCGGTTTAGGCAACAACATCAACAATCTGGATGCCCGCGTCACCGGCTTTAGCCTATATCCTGATCTTCAGGGCGGCTGCGGCGTTGTGATGACAATGGACTGGAACACCGGCGGCAATGAGCGCGTTTTTACCGGCTACAACAAGCTCTGCCGCGTCAAGAAAGAATCCCATGTAACGGTGTTAAGGCGTTCAGACGATATTGCCACTACCAATACAGAAACCTATACCTACAAAAAAGATAGTGTCGTGCGACTGTACAATTACCGTACATACTCCAATGGTGTTTCCTGTAAAGACAGCAGTGGCAACGTTTATGTATATACCGATTATTACGTAGAGAACGGCGGCAACGGCTACGCTAACATCTCCGGTCTTGTGTATGGTACCGAGTATGCCAAAGGTGTAATGATACCCACCGCCGGCAACATCAACATCAACCTCATTGCTACCTGTCAGCGCAACCTCAGTGCAGATAACAGCACCGTTGGCTACTGGTACAAGCGGCTCTATTATTTTGCCGATGAAGTGTACGATAGCATTCCCTACCAGCTTGCGTCCGATAGCACCGATCCTTACTATGCTTACCGCACTTCGCCCGAAGGCAAAGTGCTCAACAAGCTCAACTACGGCGGCGATACGATACTCGCCGAAAGCGCATACGACTACGATTTTGCACTCGCTGCCAGCGCCAACCGCATCTTCGCCGCCGGCATGGTGTACGACTTCCCCACCTTCACGTCCCGCTTTTGCAAGCTCCAGCAATTACAGGTAGATAGGGAGTCACTCGATTCTTTCGCCATCCATTACCGCACCGACAATACCAGCGGTATTATCATTGGTCGCGAACTCAACACCGGTTTTTCCGGATCCGTCATCCATTACGACAATCCGCTCATCACCACCGACCTTCGCGGCAATGCACTCTTTTCGATTACTGAAACGGGCTACAGTACCCGTGTCAGCCCCATTGGCGACAGTGCCCAACTGCTTTGGGGACCCATGGGCAAGCCCATCGGCACCGGCGTTTATGGCGGGCATTTCTACTCACCGGAGAATCCATTCGTCTCTATGAGCCCCGATGATGGTACCGCCGTTGTAGCCTGGGACGACAGCCGCAACAACAACTCATCCGTTACCGATTATCAGGACGTTCTCATGCGCCACCTCGATAGCCTGAAAATATACGATTACGCGCCCCCGGTGCGCGCCCTCACTACGCTTAGTTATGCCGGTTCAGCCTTGTCGCCCGGCGTTCTTTACGGCACCACCGGCAAGTGGGCTGAATTTGACGGCTTTAACAGCACAACCTTTCTGTCTACTCCCGTCCTGTCACTTAGCGATAACTATAATTTAGGAGCGATAACAGGCGGCGCTTATGATTATTTGCAAACGCCCATCCGCACCACAACAGACGGCAAGCCTTATCTGAGCCGCGACTGGACTATAGTTCCTGAGCACAACCCGTCCGGTGCTGCTACCATCGGCGTGCGTCTCTATTTCACAGCGAATCAGTTTGCGCAGTTGCAAACCGCTGATCCTTCCATTCAGTCGCCGGGCGATTTAATCGTCATCAAGCAGCCGTCAACGGGCACCAATGCACCTACTGAATATATACCCGCGTCAGGCGATGACCTGATTATCCCCACCGCCTGGCAGCCAGTTGCTGGTGGTTACTATGTCGAGCTGCCCGTCACGAGCTTTAGCAATTTCTTTATCGAGAAGGACGCTGGTATTCTGCCTGTCACCTGGCTCAGTGTAGATGCACAACGGGTAAACAACAATACCGTTGCAGTAAGCTGGTCTGTTGCCTCCGAAACCAATGTAAAGAGCTACCTCGTTGAGTATAGCGACGATGGAATAAAGTGGAAAGACGGCTGTACCGTTGGTGCCAACAACCTGGGCAAATACAGTTGCCTGCTCAGCCTCAGCAGCGATAAAAAGTATTACTTCAAAGTAAAAGAAACCGACCTCAATAGCAGGTGGAGCATCAGCCAAACCATCTGGCTCGACAAGCTGCTGCAGGGAAACAGGTTTGTATTGTCTCCCAATCCGGTTCACCAGGATGCCACCTTGGTGTATGCAATACCAGAGGCTACGGAAACCACGTTGAAACTTACAAACAGTGCAGGTGTCATAGTATGGCAGCAGCAAACCAAGCTCAGCACAGCTGGTACACTTACTGTTCCTATGAGCAGGTTATCGTCAGACATCTATCGGTTACAAATCATCACGAATAAAGCAACGCAATTACTGAAAGTTATAAAGGAATAAGCTATCGGGAAAGAAAACAAAAAGCCTTGTAAAAGACCCTTGTTTACAAATTATAACTCAGTTTTTATTTCCTGAGAAGGAACAGTAGATGGAAAGTTTTGAATACGCCAATAGATTTTAATACCTGTCTGAAACAGGCGCTGATAGAAGACTCAGGCATCTGTGTATGACAAATGCATAATGCATCTCCGGAGTAAGTATATATTAAAGCCGCTTCAATCGATTGAAGCGGCTTTCCTAAAAGAAACGCGCTATTATTTGTAGTCGTAACTTTATTTCAGCGTCATTCGTTCTTTTGCATTAAACCATGCCGGCTGCTCTTTTCTTTTGTAAAGAGGTTTTAGATAATCTCGTTACTTCCATAACCTCCGCTTCTTCATGTATTTGGTTAGCCCCTGTCTTGCGCTTTGCGCTTTCTGAAAAGCAAGAATGGCATCCAACTTATTATTAAGTGCTTTGTAGGCTTTGCTGTCGAATGTGATTGTAATAGTTTGTAAGATGTTTTCTTTTGCGTGTTGCTGCTACTATTCTCGATTGTTTTATACCGTTTCCGTTTACAACATACTCCGAAGTGAGCCCAAAGTTTAGCGGATAGCTTTAAATTATTAACTTCCAAGAAATTTCATGAAGCAACCTAAAGATGTGATCTGGTTGCTTCATGAATTTGAACTATTGTCAGTCACTCTTTTCAGGTTTTTGAATCAGTACAAATCAATTATTGTTTATACTAATTGAACCCGAGAAAGTGCCGGAACTTGGAATCACGACATTAATGAAATTTACTGTTGATCCGGACTGGCTTCCATATCCCGTGATTGAGGCAGTGAAAGGCTTGTTATTCGTCTGAGTAATTGTCACTTTATAAGTTCCCCCAGGCACATAGATTGTACCACCGGAACTATAAAAGGACTTGCTGACAACTATTGCATTGGTAGTTGGATCTATAAAGTTTACTGAAGGTATGTATCCCGCGCTGGAATTTGGATTTGATACACTGACAGGTATCGGAGTACCTGTATTGCAGGAGCCGTTTGCGTTAGCATAATTCTGCCCATTAGCGTTAATGTCGTTTTGAGCTTGCTGATCAGCATCCGCCTGTGATGTCGTAGAAGTGTACCTACCGTAAGGAACAGAATAGGGCACCTGTGTGCCAGAGCTACCAGTACCGCAATTGTTCCTATAAAAGTTTTTTGTTACAGCCGCATTTAAGAATTGGGTGCCTGGTCGAAACCACAAATCAACAAGCCCTCCGTTATTACCCTGAATATTTGGGAATGTCTGCGTGTGTTCTCCTAGAGTAGCACCTGTTGTAGTGACAGTCCAGTTTATGCTTGGATAGCTAACCGGCGAATTATTCCCAGTATATATCTGAATATTGTTCATTGCAACAAAGCCCTGGTTCGGATACTGGTTTACGTTTGTAATCTGGTTAGGCACTTCCAATACTTCATATGCATTTTTGAACGTCCCGATACTAGGATAGATGCCTGTACCGGTCGGAAAATTGGTGTAAGTATTTCCTTGTATAATAGAAAGCGTTTGATTTGGAAATCCGGTAAATGCACATGTGTAGTTTTTGGATCCATTCGCTTGTTGCCCCGTGCAGGTGATCACACCTTGCAAGTTCGTTCCTGGGGCCAGATTAAGCCGAGGTGGCATCACAGCAGCCTGCGTATTGGAAAATACGCACCAATTGTTCAGTGACCAATTTTGACCTCCCCATCCGCCGTTGTTTCCCCATTGAAGTACAGGTTGTATCAGGGGCAGACTGGACGGCGAGGCAGAGATACCGTTCCAAATGTAAAATAATTGACCCGTGTTATTTAAAGGATTGGCAGGGACCGTCCAACTAGTGCTGAACGACATTATTGGAGTAGTGGAATTTGAATACTGTGCGTAGGTTACCCAATTATTACCGTCTAATAAACCGCTTGGCGGAGTAGTTGATCCATTGGTATTTGCATTATTATCTGCCAGCGATCTGATTCTTTGTTTTAAATTAAGAACAAGGTCGGAATCTGCTATAGCACCCCAGTCTTCAACCTTTGCCCCGCTGCTTGCCAAGACTTTATAAGCATGTTTGTGTTCCATCAATATCGCGTATCCTGGCTCTAAGCGGTGAACATTTTCCGATTTCATCAAACCAACAGGAGTCATGATGTATCCCTTTGGAATACTATTATCCTGTACGACCTTGTCGGATGTAGAAGTGGACAATGAATTATCTGCAGGCACAACATCTTTTTTGCAACCGCAGATCATTAGCAGGCAGACGCTTACAGAAAACAAAAGTGTATCTGCATTGAACAGACGAAAAATAGATATCTTTTTCATGATTTTTTTTGTTTAATAATAATAGTTAGGTCTCTCAGATTTGTTTAGATATCATGGAGGTGAGTGAATGCAGGGCATAGCATTTATTGTTTCCAATAGCGGAAGCCGGATGGCAGAACTGGACATGGCAAGCAGGATTTGATGACTAAAGGTATATTTTTAAGAATACAAACCACCTTAAAAATTTACAACTTGTGAGTAACCATTTTGGGTTTAAATAGGTTTTGTTTTTCTTTCTCTACCCATCCTTATAGCGTTGGTGATGGACCTTTACAAGCTCAGTGTTTTATTACAATCTGGAGGTGATTGAATGGAAATTAAAGACGGGTTGGTAATTACTTCGATTCACAATAATTGGCTTACACGTTAAGTGTCTTTAAGATCAGAATAATATTATTGCTTTGCTTGCTTTAATCGAAAGCTGAGTTTTCGAGATACGGTTATCCAATTCCTCTAGTTTCATAATAATTATTTTTTTTCTTTTACCCGTGCTGTATTTTGCCTCGTGTTCTTCAATTCATTCTTTGCTCGACGAAATTATCAAAGTGAAAGTTGGACACAAGGTGCTCGAGTTAGAATTGTTGATAGCAAGAATTGGAAATATTTAAGGAGTGATGTAGACAAAACTGGAAAAGCAATCCGGGTCTTTTATTTCCGGAAGTAAATCTGAACATAAAATAGCACATGGATAACGCCGTTGACACCCTTTATCACTCTGTTATTTCGAATAGGAAACAAAAACTGACCTCTTCGCAAGCTTCCAAGTTTCGCTTTGCCTGTGAAAAGATAATTGCCGAAAACCCTGATGTTGATTTTGATGATTGGATAATTGGAGCAAACGTCTATTTGAATCTCATTCTTTCAAATCCCGGCTTGGATTTAGGTCCTGTCATAACACCAAGAGATGACTAAGTACTAAATTCATGATAGTGTCTCAGTTTGAAATTTGCAGTTTTGCTTTGTTAACTATTTGCCTCTATAAGAACTAAGTCAATTACTGTCCCATCACATTCAGGAGCATTCGGACAGTAGATGTATAAAAAATCATCTCCCTCGTCTTTGAAAATTTTATAATCGCCTAGAGTAACTACTTCACCACAATGAAGGCAGCGAACCTTATCAGTCAATTTTGGAGCATCATTATAAGGGTAATTCTCATTTAGAAGCTCCTCTTTATCGAGTACAAATACTTCTTCCATAACCGTTTTTGGATAAAAATAAAAAAAGCTGAGTAAACCTAATCAGCTTTTTTTATTGCTCTTCTTATAGCTCCCTCTTAGCTTTGGAGCTTGTGTATCACTTATCATCGCAATATCTTCTAAAGTCATTGGCTTTTTGGTTAAGCTTGCTTGCATTGCTGGTGTAACTGATAAGCTCCGATGAACCTTGCAAAAGTTACAGTAGACAAAGTACAAAGCAATAGTGTGGCAATGGTTCTAATCTTTTTGAAAAGACATTAGTAAGGCGCGTAAAGCGTCTCAAGTCCATTCTCATTGTCAGGTTCTGATGTTCAACAAAAGAAGCGCTGATGAACGTTTCTCGCAGGTTGCCGGTAACTGCCTTTTTTATCTGTCTTGTATATTCAGCGGGCTATATCTTTTGTCGTTCATGCCACTTTCTGGCAACGCCGCAGGCTGCTTTTCGAGGCTCTTTGCCATGTTTATGAAATTTAAGTATGAAAAGCCTTTTTATTTACACGTTCCTGAAATGGGTGTTGTAATATTTCATCGCGTTTTGCTCCCATTCCCTCTCTTGTTTAAATTCGCCGAAGAAATGTCCAACGCCGGGGTTTTCTTCAAGCTTCGACAGATCGTAAAAGCGAGCCAGGCGCTTTAATGTCTCGTCGTCATTTGACAAATAATCACTGTGATGGTAATCCATGAAAGCACGTGTGTCGCTGAAATCCAATCCCTCAAAAAAGCAAAAGAGTTTGTATAACATCGAAGCGGCTATTACCTGAGTAGAATTTGGAAGTTGTGCAAGAATGCCTGGCTTTGCTATCAGGGTAAGTAAATCAAGCATCAGGTCCTTGTATTGCCATAAAGCGCTACCCCAATCATGGCTTTTTGCTCCTTCGGTAACAAGAAGGTTATAAAGCTCTTCGCCGATATTTTGTGTCAAAAGGTGCATCGGGTCTGCTTGCCCTGGCAACAGGTCTTTAAAGATCTTAACGTGGTTTAGAACAACTGCTTGCTTTATCAGCACTTGCAAATCGTCAATTGACGGAGTTTCTGTGGTAACTGTTTTTGTTTTCATAATATGGATCTTGTTTATTAGTGTATAATGATTCTTTCGAAGGAGTAAAGAGACTGTTCGATTTTATACATGGAAGTAAGAATGACCTGCAGCTGAAAGAGCTCTTCGATTTTTTCTTCTATTCCTGTCTCGGTTAATCCGGTGCCGATCGTCATGGAATAGAGGAAGCTCTCGCGGTAACCTTCTAAAAGCTTTTCGAGTATCTTAGAAAAATCCATCCAGTCGCGGATTACATAAGCTGCTTTATAAATCTCTAGAAGTTGCTCGATAGCATTTCCATTGATACAAACTTTTCACCTCTTGTATTCCTCTGGCTGTATGTTTCTGCGAACTTTGACAGAGAATTAATAACGGATGCTTGTTCGATGTTGCACTTTTTAGTCGTTGTTGCCATATACTCTTTGTTTTGTTGCACAAAGGTAACTTCATAGACTTATGACGTCATAACTCTATTTAACAGTTAACAACCTTTTAACGTTTAAGCGTTAACGCTCTATAACGTCATAACGACAATAATTTGATACATTTGTTATATGGCAAAATCAGCAAAGAAAACTGAGACAGAGAAGGCGGAACTTAAAAACAAAACATCCCTTTATATCCAGCCGCTCGCCCACCAGAAGATTAAATTCATTTCTCTGAAAACAGGAGATAATCCAAATGCATTATTCGAAAAAGCGATAGATGAGTTCATTGAACGGTGGGAAAAGAAGAATGGTGAAATCTCGATTTAACCTGCCATGAAAACAAGTAAAAAGATCACACCTCGCATAGTCGTGAGCGAAGCAGAAGTTAAACAACAAGACATTAAAGACTTTAGACTACTTCGTAAGTGTCTGGAGCCGGTGTTAAGCATTAAAAACAAAGACATGCTGCACCGCATTGAGAGCCTTCTTAGAACCAGTTTTCCAATGGTTCCTCTCTCCTCCGAAACGGAAAGAGGGGTATAGCCAAAGCCGAAATTTAGAAGCAAAAAACTTTTCAATAAAATTTATATACCACATCAAGTTTTGTGGATTGCAAACGAACCATATAATTCATGTCAACTATCACATTTGAATCTCCCGCCTACAAGTCGCTGAAAGATCAGTTGGATGCTATGCAAACTATGCTAAAAGTAGTGTGCGCCCGTGCCAGTGTGAGCAAGTGGGTATTTGAAGATGAAGCGATGCTGCTCACGGGGTTGAAGCACAAAAGCCTGTGGAAGCTTCGGGCGACTGATGTGATTCGCTCCCGTACGGTAACGGGTAGGAAGATACAGTATCTGCGCAGCGATATAAATGCCTACACAGACGGCATTCCGAGACCGGCTAAGCCTTATGTAGCAAAGAAGAAAGTAAAGGCTGAAATAGCCTGTTAGATAAACGAATACAGCACAATAGGTATATCGTGATACCATAACCTAGGAACTAAAAACCCTAACCCAAAACATACAAGTCATACAATCACAGCTAATGTTGTTCTACTTTTGTGAAACTTTTTATAGTAGCTAAGTTCTTCAATGTCTGTTAGACTGTCAATTTCTTTCATTTGGGAATAAATTGTTGGTAATTATGCTTTTTATTAAACAAAAATTATTTCTTACTCTTGTTTGATGAATTGCTCTTTATGAACAGTAACCAAGACCTTTTACAACGATTGCTACATTTATATCCCTTAGAAGAACTAAAGCCCTTTTTCGGCAAAGACGGTAAGATAGGCGATGTGATTATTGACACCGTAAAGACGAATACACAAAAAGCAATAAAAGAATTTAGTTTTTCGTTTCAGCCAGTAACAAAGCAAAATGTATATGTTTATGAATTAAGTAAAAACTTTGTTAGAAGTAGTATAGCTAACAATTTTCCAATATCAATAGAATCCGAAACCTTAAATAATGGTGAATATACTTTTTTCTGTTTGCCTAAAGTCGTATATTCAGTATATTTAAACTTGCCTATGGCAGTAGAAGAATTGCATTTTTATCAGCCGGTAACTATAAAAGTCAAAAACAATATTTTGATTATTAGTTATACAAAACTTGTGAAAAATATTACGACATATTATCCTGAGGTAAGACAGGCAAGAAAAGCAACCGAAAAAAACGATGAATTTAAAACACTAAATGAAATTTTAGCCTTTTTTAGACCTAGTTACAATCCAGTTCCTTTGGATTTAAATAAAGGGGTTAAGTTTTTGTGGGAAAAGGATTTTTTGGATTGTCAGAGGATTCAATTTGCAAAACAGTGGTCAAGTAGTGTAGAAATCATGTACAGTAACTTAACGTTTAAACAAAAATATCCAAACGAATATTTGGAAATCGTAAAAAAACCAATTGGCTCAGCAGCTTGGAAATATTTGAAACATGACGACAATTTTTGCGAATCGTTCGTATGTGACTTGACCGAAGGAACTTTTAGTGTATCAAAATTTGCCAAACATTCAAAACAAATAGAAAATGTCATTGCTAACATCCTTGCAAACAATTGACGGGATAGACGAAGGCAAAGTTTTCGTTGAGAATGTGAGAAGTGCTTACAATATCTCTCGTTATGATGCCCGCCTCATTTGCGAGATGGCTGTACAGGAGGGCCTTTTCGTCAAAAGAATTGGCGTAGTTTGTCCGGGCGAAAAATGCAATAACAGGTTTATTGCTGACTTTGCTTCTTATGAGGAAATACCTGATGAGCTCGTTTGTGACTTGTGCGAATCTTATGACGTAGAACCCTCGGTTTATAAAACGTCCTCCCTTAAAAAGGTCGAATTTTATCAATTGAAATAACCTATGTCGCAGCCTAAACCGAATACTACAACGGGTGCAAAAATTGACGGCATATTGAAATATAACAGAATGAAAGTTCTGGTTACTCGGTGTATTGTAATAGCTTTTTTTATAGTATTGGCCCTTTTTATTGCACTCATTACTGGACTTATTAAGAGCGAATGGCAAACAAAGGTGACTGTAGGTGTATTAGAAGGTGTTTTAACAAGAACAATGTACCCCCTTGTAAAACACTACTTGCCCGCAAAAAAAGAAGCTGACGCGGCAGAAGAAAGAGAGGCAAATCAATCTTAATTCCCCTCGCATAAAAATCTATATACTTACTCTTATCTATGAGTATTTTTGAGGGACTTTTTAGTGTTCATAGGTGTAGTAATTATACTATTGGTATCTTATGTAATAGGCTTAGGTGTAATACTTGGCCTTGGAATCTACAAAAAACTTAATGGAGAAAAGTCACCGTCAATACTGGTAATAATATTGGCAATTCCTATTGGACTTTTAGTTCTATTTATAATTGGCAAGATTTCAAACATTCGATTTTACTTCCCTAACGATTCTGACTAAATTTCCGCTTGTGTTCTGACTACACATACACCTCATCTTCTCAAGTTTTAGAACGCCGAAGCCGATGTAAGGAATTGCAAAAGCCGCTGTATGTATTTCTCACAGCGGCTTTATAAAAGGCTTAAATATTTAGAAGCTTATCCGACTCTTGTTCGCATTCATATCTCTCCACCACTTGTCCATCTGTTGCTTCATACTCGATGTTAGCCTGTCGGCATCCTGCCTGGTAGCTCCTCCGCTTAGATGTATTACCGGCGAAAAGTTGAAAGTGTGTCCACCTACGCTGTGATCCGGTATAGATCTGTTAGCGGTATCATACATTCCGGAAGTAACCCGATGCATTGCTTCTATGGCTGGCTTTGCCTTCATCGACTGCACGATTGTTTCTACAATCTTTACCCGGTGCAGGTCACGGAAAGCGCCGGCTTTGGCAGGAGAGAAGGGAAGATATTCTCTTATCTTTTTGGTGATATCGGCTATCAGCTCAACCGGTTTGTGGGCCATCGATTTCATGCCTTCCCAAACCGACTTTACGATGTTCATACCGGCGTCCCAAAACTTGCCGGCGAGATTGTTTATCCAATTGAACGTGTTGACAAAAACATTCTTTACATCTTCCCATATCTTCACAAAGAAATTGCTAAGCGGCTTCCAGTATTTGATAATTAAACCAACCGGTGTGAAGTTGAGAAGATAGGGTTTAAGCCAGTTCCAGAACTTCATCACTGGCTCTTTTACCTTCGCCCATAGATTGACGAAGAAGGCTTTTATCGGCGTCCAATATTTGTAAATGAGCAAAGCTGCTGCCGCTACCGCGACAATTACTAAGATGATTGGGTTGGCTAGCAAAAACTCACCTGCTGCGGCAAGCTGTTCGCCCATCCACATAAATGCCTTACTGATTCCTTTGCTTACCGACTTTACAACTGTTAGCGTTTTCAATCCCGCCGTTTGAAATTTATTTAGATTCGCTCCGGCTTCCAATGCTGTGGATCCAAAACCTAATAGACCTTTGGCGAACTGAGCCGCTTTGAGAGCATTGCCATACATCGTCCAAGCGGTAGAAAATCCAGATAGCCCGAACGATACAGTTTTCATTACGGCACCGAACGCAAGTAAGGCTACGCCGGCTTTGGCAATTAGAACGACCATTCTCTTATGCTTGTCTATCCAGTCGAATACTGTCCCGATGTTTGCGGTAATGAAATTAGCGTATTTATTCACGATAGGAAGCAGCTGCCTGCCGATCGCTTCACTAACCTCAGTGAACTGGATTTTCATTACTTGCAACGGATCCGCCATTGCAGCCGCCGAGCCTTTCACCTGCTTCTCTATCGCATCCAGCACGTACTTCTGTGCTGAAGCAATGCCTTTCGTTTGCTGAATGTATCTAATCATCGGCAGGTCTTCTTTGTTGATGGCGCCGGCACGTGATAGCGCCTGGCTTCCCAGCATCGGGTTTTGCAACGCTTTGCCGAGCTGGTCAATATTGCTCATTGCATCGCCGTATCCTTTCGCCTGCATGTCAAATGCAGCTTGTGTGGCTCTGGTAAAGACACCACTTGCAATCGCCTGGTCAGACATGGCGCGTTTGAACGTTGACAGCTTACCCATTACATTCTCTATGTCCTCATCCTGAACGCCCCATTTGAATTCCTGAACGCCGGCAAAGTCGATCATCTTCTTTGCTTGCTCCGCCGTGCTTCCCATCGTTTGAAAACCCAACACCAGCTTATCCTGCGCGATCTTTGCGTCACGAGCATCGGCGATTGTCTTACCGAAGAAAGCAGTAATAGCAGTGCCGGCAAGCAGCGACGTGTTACCGATCTTATTGGCGCTGTCGGACATTTTCTGTAACGACTTAGCATGTCGTTCCGCATTGGCAAAAGCTTTATTTGTAACAGAAGTTGCTTTGTCAATAGCTGAAAGTATAATCGCTATTTTAAGATTCTTGTCCATAGTTTTTGATTTGAATGAATGTTTTTACATGAATACTACTCTATGTTTAAGTTATTACAGGCAATTACAAGCCGCATGAAATCCTGGTAGCTAAGGTTTTCTATATCATCCAATCCGGCGCGAACGTCTTCCAGCATCGTACAACACGCAATCAAGGCAAAGGACTGTTTTGTATGATCATCAGTCAACCGTTTAATCTCAGCCATCTCCTTATATCCGGCTTGCCGAATAATAGCAGTCTGACTGGAATCGGGAAGAAACACTTTCTTATGGATCGTTCCATCCGTATTGACAAGGGTGTAAATACCTTCCCGCTCCTCTCTCTCGTTTGCGAAAAAATGATGGTTGTCATTTGTGCTTCGATCCATAAATGATTTTTGCTTTTGAAAACTGTTTATTGCCTTAAAAATTACGCCTCGTTCACTTTCAAGCTTGCATAGAAAGCAAGTACTCGTTTGAACTCATCGTTCATAATATTGTTAGCTTCTACTTCGTTTGGCACAGCCATAACATCTCGGTCGTCGGATGGGTTGCTTCTTTCTTACAAACCGGAAGGATTACTTTTTTAATAGAATTGCCTTCTGCATTTTGGGTTGTGGGTATCCCCTGTGGTTTTTCCTCATCGTTGGCGAAGTAGGAGTCGTTGTCAAGGTGAACCATAGCCCTATGAATTTCTAATAAATAATCAGTGGAAGTTTTGCGTTGTTTTTTGGATGTGTTGAATTGCCGCCAGTAGCTTCAATAGCGCCTGTATTATAGCCTGAGCCATGACCGCCGTCTTCAGTATCTCCGTTGTAAGCATTTTGCCCGTCATTGTTTGAGCCGTCCGTACCATTCCATTCATAGCGGAAGCGGTGCGTGTGGCTTTGTATCATCATATCTTCGTAGCCGCCAGGATAGTTGTAAAGGCGGTTCGTGTCCAAGCCCCTGTTTAAATCGAGGTAACGATCGAATAAGCCCCTGTCGTCCGGCAGCCGGCGAGTTGTAGTGCCATTGCCCGTACTGAAACAGCCCCGGAATTTGGGAACACCGCCCGGGTCACTCAGCCAGGTGCCATCCGAAACTTTTTGCTGATTTAATGTTAGCTTTTCGTCAATCCATTTGCAAAGCCGCGGATAGTCGGCGACGTTGATGGTGCCGGTGCTGCCCTGACGTATCAATGTGCCCGGCATCTGCACATAACCGGATACGCATTCGCCTACTCTCTCGAAATTGCCTTTGTAAGCGATAACCGTCCACGTGCCTGCATCGCGAAGCAGATAGAGCACTTCGCCATCGTGCATATAGATCATGTTATCCATGTAGCTGCCATTCAGGTAAATCATGTTTGGTGACTGAATGGCAACGTTTTTTAAAGCTGCACAACTGGCAGCAATTGGTAAAACATATCCATATGGAAAAGCCGATAGCGCCGCCAGCGTCAACACAACGTTTTCGTTGGTTGCAGTTACGGAAATGAACTTTCCGATAACACTTGCATCGATGGATGCAGAAGCCGCCAAAGGCAACGCGCTGTCATACCGATACAACCGGTTGAACAGGTATTGTGTTCTGTCCAGCAGTGCTTTTATCGGTGTGTTGCTAGGTCCGTCAAGACCTCCTTTTACGAGGTCGGATAGTCCGTAAATCTGTGTCGCGGTAAAGGCATCCTGTGCTGTGTAATCTAACATGGTATTTGTTTTTAGTAAGAAATTGAAATCAGTAAAGAATCCAGGCATTAGAGTGACTAAACAATCACTTTTATAATACCTACTATGCCCAATAAATTTTATTCAAGTTGAATATTTGCGATTTCCTCGATAACTTTTATCCTAAAGTCATCCATAAGTGTTTTCCAGTCTTTAGTGTTCAGTAAACAGTAGGCACTCCCCAGCCTCAGCAAATCCATTTTGGTTAGCTCTTCGATATCTGATAACCCGGCTCTCTTACTGTCTAGCATTGTACAGCTGGAGAGTATTGCAATAGCATATTGCAAATCATTGCTAGCTAGTCGTGCAACTTCGTTGTAATCCCGGCTATTGGATTGTCTTACACGAGCTCTTTTTTTGCAATCTGTTAGAACAACTTCTTTTGTACTGGTTCCGTCTGCATTATTGCGAGTATAAATATTCAATCGTGCTTCCATTTCATTGGCGAAGAAGAAGCCTCTGTCGGTCATTTTTTTAAGTGCTTTTATTTCTTTCATTCAATTGTCGTTTGATGTTTCTGTGAGCCATTATGAATTGTCAGGTATAACGTATTTCAGATTGCATTGTATGCTGATCCGAGAATACCCTAAGCACTTCATTGATCTCGGTCGTAAGTATATTCATGGCATCTACCGTGGAAGGTGCTGCCCTTATGTCGTCGGTCACCCTCGCTGGAATAGCAAGAAGAGATCTTTTCAGCCCGGTTCCCGCTACAAAGAGGGCAGCATCCACCTTTGTTTTCTCTATGAGCAGGCCTGCTTCTTTCTGCAGCTTAATCTTGTCCAATGCCAGAGCGATGATCTCCCGATACCTCATCGCCGACACCTGCGGCATGTCAGCCGTTATTGAGATACAGGAGAGCAACTCGGGCGCCGTCATTTCCTCCAGCGGTTTAGTGGATAGAATGTTTGACGTTACCTGCGGTTCGGATCCAATTGCTTGACCAGCTTCCAGTTTCTTTATAGCTTTCTGACGGCTAACGCCGGCTTTTGGCTTGACTGCTTTTTGTGTAGCGCCCCAGGATTTATCAGCAAGAGAAGGAATAATCTTACCCGTAGAAGAGTTGTAGCCTTTCCCCAGCAGACCGCCATTCCTGGCGTTGCGAACCGTCTTTTCATCCACCTTTAGCAAGGCAGCGTAAGCCCTAATCGATAATTCTTTCTCTTGTTGTTTCGTTTTTGCCATAGCTTTTATTTTCGATCACAAGTGCGGAATTGGTTTTCCATTATGTACAGCCGCTAGGCAGTCTACAAGTACCAACTTTTTCATTCTAAGCGACTTACTCATGTGACGTGCGGAATTATTGCGGACTTAAAAAAAACTCGCAACTAGAGAATTTCTGGACTGCACACGCACCGCGAAAAAAATTGGCGGGGAAGGACCCAAGCCGCCCCGGGGTAGGTAGTACCATGGCGCTCCCCATATCGCTATTGCGCTTCATGCATCGTCCTATTAAAATAGCTTCATTACATCCACCATCAAAATGTATCTGTGGCACTAAAACCGTCGTCAAACTCTCCATTTTGATTCTTTGATTGTTCAATAAAGAGCTTAGCGCCATCTGTGCTTCCAACTGCAGAACTATTAATTAGCGGAACTAACGACCGTTGAGTAAACATGCTGGAACCACCTCTGAAATTCAACTCTACAGCTCCAGTACGTCCAAGACGATATTTTTCAATCAGAAGGAAGGCGTCATCTTCTCCGAAAGGGCGACTATTACTGTCGTGTAGTACACCATTGAACACAGGGCGCCAAACGAACATGATACCATCAGCATCCTGCTCTATTGCACCGGATTCTCTCAGGTCGCTCATTACAGGTTTTCTTTTTACTCCCTTCTCTTTTCTGCTCATTTGGCTTAAAGCAATGATGGGTATATCCAGATCCATACAGATTGCTTTTAATTGTTTGGATATGTAATTCACTTCTTGCTCCCTTGTATCAAAGCGACGGTCTACTCCGAAGACAGTAACAAGTTGGATATAATCGAGGAACAAGATTTTTACACCTTTCGTTTTAACCCAGCCATATATCATTGCCTTGAGGTCAATAATGCTAATACCTCCTTTATCCGAAAAATGAAACTGAAGAGATTTTAGGAATTCGACAGCACTATTAATGGCATCCCAACTGTCGTCGTTTAGCTTACCCCGGCGAAGATTCTGTATATCAATTCCGGTTTCCATGGAAAGCATCTTTAAAACCAACTGGAAGCTTTTCATTTCCAAGCTCATGAAACCGACGGGGAAGCCTTTGCGTGCCATATTAACTGCCCATTGGAGAGCAAGGGTACTTTTACCTTCACCAGGCATTCCGGAGAGGATTATAAGGTCTGGTGCATTAAATCCGAGCGTTTGTCTGTCTATAGATAGGATGCCACAGGGAATACCAATAGCCTCACCATCCAACGCTCCGGCTGCAAGTATTTTATCGATAGTCTCA
>CAZZZH010000066.1:0-18634 GCA_964658445.1 Ilyomonas sp. | reverse complement strand
ACAAAAGCCACTTTATTGAAGTGGCGTTTGTATTTGAGGTAGTAACGTGCTTCTGCAGGAAGGCTACAAACACTTTTCGGAAACCTGCGAATGGGTTTCGGAAGGCTGTAAATGAATTTCGGAAAGTTCGGGACGAGTTTCGGAAAGGCAGAAATGAATAACGGAAGGCTGCGAACAAGTTTCGGAAACTTAAAAACGGATTTCGGAAGCCTGAAAATGAGTTTCGGAAACCTCCGGATGAATTTCGGAAACCTTTTCTACAAATGCAGACCCATCGTTTGGTTTTTATGACGGCGATGTTGCGGTTGCTTCTTCCTTCTTCTTGTTGTTGAGCGCTTTTAGAAGCGAATTGTAACTCAAAAGCTGCTGCTGAGCCACATTACCCGGAAAAAAGATGCGGGCAGGCTTGCTAATTTTGTCCATCACTTCTTTATAAATATCGTTATAAGCTTGAACGGTGGCGGCTGTGGTGACTTTTTTTGTGCTTTTAAATGACTCCTGCGATACGTTGGCGGTTTGAAGAGATTCGGCATAGGTTGAAGGTGCTGTAATGGACTCGGTGGGTGTGCCGGCGGCGGTGAGCTCTTCCTGCAGGTCGGGCGTCATGTTTTTCTGATATTGATACAGCAAATTGATGAGGGCTTCCGTATCGTCTTTCTGAGCGTCTTTAAAATAATCGGTGTACCCTAACTCTTTCAGCACTTCTGATTTGCGGCTTTTATTATCGCTGAAATCAGATTCGATCTGCGCTTTCATTTCGGAAAGGGCAGCGTAAGCCGGATCCTGAATGCTGTAAACAGTTGCAGTTTGCTGGCGAAGCTGTTTGGCATTGTCTACGCCAAGATTGTCTTTTACAATGGCGTTGAGACGGGTTTCGAGGTCTTTGAGATAGGCGACGGTGAGGTTGGTTCTTTTCTTTTGCAAGGTTGACTGATTGGCTTCGGCATTGGTGATGATGGTGGAAAGAACGGTAAGCATATCGACGTCTTTTCCTTTGTAAAGACGAGTGATTTCGGCGGACATAATGGTGTGTTTTGAAGTGAAGATTAAAGGTAAAAATTTGAAGAAAAAGAAGAGATTAAAAAGGGCTTAAAAGTTTTTGATTTTTTGGGGGGAGGTTTTGTTTTACTGACTTATTTTTGGAGTGGGGTGCTGAGGTGGTGACTTGATAAAATTGCGGGTATGAAATTGGGGAAGTTGTTTTTGGTGATTATGTATCATTTAGTTGGCAGATTCTGCACAAAGCTGCCTGTTGGTTTGATTTAATTATAGTTTATTGTTGGCGGCAATTGCGGAATGACGACAGGCTTTTATTTTGATTGATTATGCAGAAGAAGAAAGATGAAATGACACAGATGTTGGACGGCATGTTTTGGCGTCTGACATTATCATACTTAATCACGTTTATTTTTTATAAATTGATTTTAAGAAGTCCTCAGAATGAGGTCATTGAATGGTTATGTTACTTTGTACCAACTATTATAATCTATGCTATTTACATAATAAAAAATAAACAAGAATTTAAACAAAGGCTACGAAAAAAATAATCATTTGAAATCAAAAAGGCAAACCAATTGGTTTGCCTTTTTGATTTGAGTTTCAGTACAGCCGATCTACGGATTCTGATCGGATGGAGATAAGGCTTTGTTTGCCTGTATTTCCGTTTGTGGTATTTTTAGATTGAATGCCGGATCGTTTGCCGGAAGAATATAATCGTTTGGTGCCGGATGGTTGGAAGTTGACCGGTCGATGGGCAACTGCAGCCGCTTGGCATCGAGCCAATCGATACCTAACTCGCCATAGAGTTCTTTTCTTCTTTCGAGTAAGATTTCATCAATTAATGCCGGACCGGTATTGCCTGATTTTACGGCTGCCGGATCGCGATTGCTTTGCAAAGCAAATAATACATCGCCGGCATCGGAAGCATTTTGTCTTGCTTTAGCTTCGGCTTCAATAAGGTACATTTCGCCAACGCGCATCATATTGAGCGATTCGTTGAAATCAATTGTTTTCAACTCTTCCGTTTGCCCGTTTAGCATATCTACGGTATATCCGGAACCGCTTGTACCAAATTTGTTGGTTGCAACATAGTCAGCAGCTGTAGGATCAGGATCGTAAACATAAAAGGTGTTGCGCACGTCGGTTGTAGAAAACTGGTCTACCAATTCTTCGCTCATCCAAAAAGCATCGTATCCATTACCGGTTTGTTCGAAGAAAGAACTTGGCGTGCCATAGTATAACGACTGCCCGCCATTTTCGGTGGTTTGCGGGAAGCCCCAAATAACCTCATCGGAAGTAAGCCCGTTGTAGTTGGACGGATAGCCAGATGCATCGAGGCTGAGGCCATCCCTGGCGTTTTGTGCTGCGGTGGCAGCATCGGCCCACTTGCCTTGTTCCAGATCGATGCGAGCTGCCATACCCCAGGCAACGTTGAGGTTGACCTGGCTTTTTAAGTCGCGGTCGGTTGACAGGTTTTGAACGGCAAACTGAATGTCGTCGTTAATCTGATCGTACACCTGCTGTACGGTGCCACGTGGTTTGCCTTCGAGGTTGGTGCCACTGGCCGGATCGGTATAAACGGGAACACCGGGAGCAGTGGGATCTTTTAAATAGGTGAACTGAAACTCGCGTACTAACTCGAAATAGAAGTAGGCGCGCAGGGCTCTGGCTTCGGCTATGAGCGGCGTTTTTTGTGCATCGGTAATGGTGCTGCTGTTTTGAACACCGGCTATCAAGGTATTGACCTGGTTGATAAGCTCGTAAAAGAAATACCAGGTAAAGCGAGTTCTGCGGTAGGTAGGTTCGCGGTTATCGTTTTGATAATCGAAATAATACCAACTATTGTAGGGCATAACAATATCCATCCCTTTTACATCGCGGGCAAGCATAACAGAATTATAACCCCAGGTATCGGTAGAGCCGCCTGCACTGGCATCGGTGCTTTGCCACTGGCTGCGCATGCTGCGATAGATGCCGTTGAAATAGACGCGCACAGCATCGGGCGAAGCATATACATCGCCTGCGGTGGCAGAATTGGTAGGCGTTACATCATTGATAAAATCTTTCTTACAGGCATTGAGCAAGACTGTAGAAAAGACCAGTAGAATGAAGAACGAAAATTTATAATGCTTATACATTTGGTTCTTTTTGATGGTGTTTAAAAATTAAAATCGAGACCAGCAGAAATGGTTTTGAACACAACTGCATTGCTACCTGCATAGCCGTTTAAAGCTGATTCGGGGTCGGAGCCTTTTTTCAATTTGTCCCAGGTAAGCAGGTTATCGCCTTCGACATAAAACCGTATGCTTTTAAATATTTTCTGGCTCTTATCAGGATTGAAGGTGTAGCCCAACGTTACGTTGCGCAACCGTACATAATCGCCGCTGTATAAGAAGCGCGTAGATAGCTGCTCTTCATCATTATTGCTGGGATTAAGTTTGGGCACATCGGTATTGTCACCGGGCTTTTGCCATCTTCCTAATTCATCAACGCTTAGCTGAGCACCATAGCCGTTGTACAAACCATTCATTAACCCTGCATAATTATTATCGTAGTACTTACCGCCGAACGCATAGTTGAGCAAAACATTTACATCGAAACCCTTATAGTTTAACCGCGTAGTAAAGCCACCGGTAAACTTAGGTAAACCCGAACCTACCCATTCTTCGCTGTTCAGCGCTTCAGAATAATCGTTCGATTTCACTTTTTTGCCGGTCGGGTTGCCATTGGCATCCAGCTCGTTCACCCACCATTGACCACCGCCTGTTTGAGGATCGACACCTGCCCATAAAGGCAGATAATATTCATACAACGATTTACCCACTACCCTTCTGAAAGCGCCTGAAGAAGCGGATGTATCCTGACCAGGCACCAGTTCTTTAATAGTATTCTTAACATAGGTAAGGTTGAACATGACGTTCAAGTTGAAATCTTTGCTTCGGATGATGCTGTAATCAAGATTGAGTTCAACCCCTTTATTTTGAAGCTTACCAATGTTGGTTGAGATACTTGAAAAACCGATGGAAGGCGGCAGCGGTTCATTGAACAAAAGCTTTTTGGAGTTTTTGTCGAATACATCTACACTACCAGACAGCCTGTTGTTCCACAACCCGAAATCGACACCGATATTGGTGGTGAGCTGCCGTTCCCATTGTATGGCGGCGTTAGCCAGATTGTTTAGATAAACACCGGGGTTGGTGAGCTGATTGTAACCAGAACCGTAGGTGCTCAGGTAAGGGAAAAAACTGTTTAATGCATTGTTGCCTAAGGCACCGTAAGAAGCCCTTATTTTAAGCAGGCTGACGGTTTTGGAATTCTTCAAAAAATTCTCCTGACTGGCTACCCAAGATAAGCCTGCAGCCGGGAACCAGCCATAGCGATAGCCCGGCGCAAATATGGAGGAGCCGTCGCGACGGGCGGTGAACTCAGCGAAGTATTTGTCTTTGTAATCGTACCTGACTCTACCGAGATAACTAAGCAAGGTAGAAGTAGTGGTATAGCCGTCGAAAGATTCGATGGTAGCTGCATTGCTTGGCTGCTCCTGACCGGCAAAAGGGAAACCTGTTTTAGAACCGGATAAGGTTTCGTAAAAGTATTTGTAGGTTTCGTAGCTTGCCATGGCATCAATATGATGATTTCCGAAACGCTGTTCGTAGCTCAGCATGTTATTCCACGTCCACGATGTAGTTAGATCCTGCTCGCGGTACACACGGCCATTCACCGATTCGGCATCTCCATAATCTTTGTTCTGGTATTGAAGCTGATCGACCGAATTGCGGTTGATGCCAAAGTTGCTTCTGAAATAAAAGTTTTTAGCGAGATTGATCTGGGCATAAGTATTTAAATCCGTCAACAGCCGCTTGTAGTTCCAGTCGTCTAAAAACAAGGTGCCGACGAGGTTGGAAGGCTGCAATATGGGACGGTTGACATTTACGGTGCGGCCTGGATTAGGCTTGCCATAGTCGTAGACAGGATTGCCTGCTGCATCTCTTATTACAACACCGCTATCGTTCCTGGCATAAATAGGATATACAGACGATAAGGTTCTTTCGTATTGAATTACGTCTGCATAATCGCCGGTGCCTTGATCAGGATAGTTTTGTTTGGAAGAGATGATGGATGCTTTAACCCCTACCTGCAACCAGCTTTTCAAATCGTTGGTGTAGTTTAAGCGAGTGGTAATCCGTTCGTAATTTGACTTAGAGATATAGCCATCCTGATTTAAATAGCCTGCTGAAAAGTAATATCGAGATTTATCGGTACCACCGCTGATGCCGAGGTTCACATCTCTGCGAAGAGCTGCATCGCGCTCAAGAGCCTTCGTCCAGTTATCGTTCCAAAGCGGTGTTGCACCCGCCACCAAGTGACCGGTCGTATCGACCGGATTGGGAAAAGAAGGACCATAAGGATTATAGTGAAAAGCCGTTTTGATTAAATTTTGGCTAGCCAACGCTGCAGGATCATCCTCACCTGCATAGGTATTCTTTAAACCTTCCCAGCCTAATTCAAATAACTGCTGTGTATTCAGATAAGAATAATCTTTTACTGCTTTTGAGGATATGCCCAACACAGAACTCAGCGTAATGCTGGGTGCTGCATTTTTTCTTCCACTCTTTGTGTTGATTAATATAACGCCATTAGCAGCGCGTGAACCATATAGGGCAGTAGCCGTAGCGTCCTTCAGAATAGAGAAATTATCAATGTCGTTGGGATTAATCATATTTAAATTACCGTCGAAAACAATCCCGTCTAGCACAATCAAAGGGTCGGCGCTTGCCAATATAGAAGCTACACCTCGAATACGTATGGTTGGGTTTGAACCGGGCTGCCCGTTGGTATTTACCACCAATACACCGGGTGCTGTGCCCTGCAATGCCTGCCCCACCGAGGTTACCTGCTGGTTTTTGATGGCATCTGAGTTGACTGTAGAAATGGCGCTGGTGATCTCTGAACGCCTTTGTGTACCATAGGCCACCACAACCACATCATTTAATGCATTGGTAGTAGCGGTAAGCTGAATCGCGAAATTGGTTTCACCATTCAATAAAACGCTGGTGTCTTTATACCCTACAGCAGAGAAGGTAAGTGAAGTGATGGAGGCAGAAGATGTAATAGCGAATCCACCATTGTTGTTCGTAATGCCCAGCCCTTTGCCCTCCGACTTAATAGAGACGTTGGACAGCGGCTTGCCGGTACCATCGAAAACCTGACCTGTAATTTTTCTGGTTTGTGCCTGTGCTATACTTATAGAAAATAGCAATAGCACAAGAAATGTAAAGATTTTTCTCATGTTTGGTGTTTTAAAAATTGGAATGAGGAACTGTGGTGTTTTGTTATCAAGACAGCAAAAGTAAGATGGGTGCTGCATTGTAGCCCTACAGGCAGTTAGCAGTAACCTATGTTTAAACTCATTTTACCTAAACATTCGCGGCTCATTAATGTGCTCTCTTGTGTGTTAGAAAGTCACTTATAAATTCATTTCGCAAGCTGGAATTTATATTATAACACATGTTAAGTATGGAAAGACCAGTTAACAAGCAGCAGTTGGAAAAGAAGCTTTTATAACTAAAGGCGTATGGTAAGGTTTACACAGGAAATCTGTGCAAGTTGTTTAGTGGTTGTGATAACGAAAGAATGCTGGTGAATTTATTAGCTATCGAGCCAGAGATAAACAGTGCTAAAAAAATATGCTGTGCATTAAGTTGAAAAGAGTGAAATATCTCTATTTATCTATGTTATTATACATTCGGTAGACGTCTCACTCCTATTCAACCTAACAACGAATAATTGCCATATATGTTTGTTGTACATAAAATACAGTAGCAACAAAAGACAATGACTATTGGCAAAAGAAATTTACGCTTTCAGCAACTTTTCTATATTCTGGTAGCTGGTGGTAATGCTGGCAAAAGCATCGGCAGGCGCATCGTGCTCTACAAAAAAGTGCTTCATACCGGCAACTTTTGCGTTAGCAAAAATGCGTTTAAAATCTACCACGCCGGTACCTACGGGCGCGGGACCTTTTCTTTCTTTATCCAGGTCTTTTACATGCCACAAGGGGTAGCGGCCCGGGCTTTTCTTAAACAGTTCTACCGGGTCGGCGCCGGCTTTAACAGCCCAGCAGAGATCAAGTTCCATCTTCAACTTGTCGGCATCCGTTTCAGACAATAGCCTGTCGTACACTACGGCTCCATCCATTTTTTCAAACTCTTTATCGTGGTTGTGATAGCAAAGCTGTATGCCCACTTTCTTTGCTGCTTCAGCCGCTTTGTTGAGTGTATCAATAGACGTTTTCAGTTCTTCTGCCGTAGCGAAGGGCGTGGTAGCGCATACTAAGTACGGCACGCCACCCTCGGCTGCATCATCAATAATTTCCTGGTAGTTATCGCGAAGGTTCTTTAATACTGGAATAGCTATGGGTTTGCCATCGGCACCGACGGGCATTTTTTGGCCGGGTGGCAATACAAATGGCGCACCCAGCACATGGTGCGACTGCCACGACAAGCCAAGATTTTTCAAAAAGGTATTCCATTCTTTTGCCTTCATGCCGTAGAAGCCGCCTTTCTTGCTGTAGGCAGATTCTATCTCGGTATAGCCGATAGCTCTTATCTTTTTCAGCGTACCTTCCACATCGTCGTCTATTTTTCCAAAGAACGTATACAACTGCAAGCCTACTGCGTGTTGCTCTTTCAAGCCAAACGCCTTAGCCTGAGACATTAGCACGCTGCCTACAGCAGCCGCACCGGTTACCTTAATAAAATCTCTCCTGTTTGTCATAATGATGGTTTTTATTGTGTACTAAAATAGTTTTCGCGAACCGTTGTAGATATTCTCTTACCCTTCACTTATTCTTTTTTAGCGTTCTCTGCACCCTTGCCCGATACCACAAAATGATACACACCCGAACCAACATTCACTACCACATAACCTTTTTCGTTGCCGCTTATTTTGATATCGCTCTCTGCCGTTACGGCTTTACCGCTTTCCGTTACATCGCTGGCAATGGAAGCTGGTATGTAAACAGTTGCCGTAGTATTTGCCGGTATCTCTACATCCATTGTCAATGTATGGTTTATGGTGTCTCTTGTCCAAGTATTGCTAAGCTTGCCGTAATAGGTTTGCAGGCTTGCCGAAGCGGTGGTAAAACTATCGCTGATATGTGGTTGCACACGGATATGCTTGTAGCCCACACCATCTTCATACGTGTCTAAGCCTACCATCACGCGATACATCCAGTCGCCGATGGCACCATAGCTATAGTGGTTGTACGAGTTCATAGAAGGTGTTTCAAATGTGCTGTCGGGCTTTATCCCATCCCAGCGTTCCCAAATAGTAGTGGCACCCATTTTTACGGGGTAAAGCCACGAAGGATAAGTGGGCTGCAGCAGTAATTTATAAGCAATGGTATCGTAGCCAAAGCGCGATAGAACGCCGCACAAATAAGGCGTGCCCAAGAAGCCGGTGGTAAGGTGGTTGTCGTAGCTTTTTACATTCTCTGCCAGGCGCGCCGCAGCCTGCGGCTGCAACGAATCGGGCACCATATCGAACTGCAAAGACAATACATACGCTGTTTGTGTGCCCGAAACGAGTCGTCCGTTTGGCGTTAGGTATTCCCTGGCAAACGCGGCTTTGATATCCTTTAGCAACGCGGTATAAGTAGCCACATCAGCCGTATGGCCTAACACCTGTGCGGCATTGATTACTAACTGGGTGGAATGCGCATAGAAGCATTGTGCAATCAGGTATTTATCGGTTACGGCGGCTCTGCCATCGTTGTCGTCTTCCGGGCGATAGAACAGCCAGTCGCCAAAATGGAAACCGGTTTGCCACAAGTGGTTTTTACTATTTGCCGTCATGTAATCTACCCACGCTTTCATGCTGGCATACTGGTCGTTCAGTATCTGTTTATCGCCGTAGGCGAGATACATATTCCAGGGTATAATGGTTGCCACATCTGCCCAGCCCGTCGAGCCGCCAGAGCCTTCGCCCAGCACATTGGGTATAACGAATGGAACCTTGCCTTTTACCTGGTCGGCAGCAACATCTTTCAGCCATTTAGCAAAGAAATCATTTACGTTCATATTGAAAGATGCCGTGCGCGAAAACACTTGTGCATCGCCCGTCCAGCCGAGGCGTTCGTCGCGTTGCGGGCAGTCGGTCGGCACATCTAAAAAGTTACCTTTTTGCCCCCATTGTATATTGTGCTGAAGCTGGTTTACCAATGCATTGTTAGTAGAAAAACTGCCCGTTGGCGGCATATCAGAATATAAGGTAACAGCGGTAAAATTTGCAGGGTTTATCTCGCCGGGATAGCCATTCACTTTTACATACCGGAAGCCATGCCAGGTAAAGTGCGGCTCGAACGTTTCTTCTTCGCCGCCGTTTAAAATAAACTTGTCCTGCGCTTTGGCTTCGCGAAGATTGTCGGTATAAAAATTACCGGCTTTATCCAGCACTTCTGCGTGAGAAAGCGTGACTGTATCGCCGCTCTTGCCTTTTACTTTCATGACTACCCAGCCAACTAAATTTTGCCCGAAATCAATCACCTTCTCGCCCTTAGGTGTGGTAATAATGCGAAGCGCAGGGAAGGTTTCATGCTTGCGTACCGGCTCGTTTACGGTAGCAATTAAATTGTCGTAAGTGAAATCGGGCGTAGTCACGCCACTCCAGTCTTTATCGTTGTAGCCGGCCATCATCCAGCCTTTTTTATCCAACCGGTCGTCGACGGTTTCGCCATTATAAATTTCCGCATAGCGAATAGCGCCCGTTGTTGACTTCCACGTGTTATCGGTAGCTATCGTTTGCGTGGTGCCGTCGGTAAACGTAAAGTTTATTTGCGCCAGCAGCGCGATGTCTTTACCATACACATTGATACTGTTGGAAAAACCAATGATGCCGCGATACCAGCCATTGCCCAGCGTAACGCCAATGGCATTGCTGCCGTTCTTTACAAGATGGGTTACATCGTAGGTCTGGTATTGCAGCCGGGTGTGGTACGATGTCCAGCCCGGTGTAAGGTAGGCATCGCCCACGCGGGCGCCGTTTATATTGGCTTCGTATAAGCCATGCGCGGTGATGTATAAAATAGCAGACGCTATCTTTTTGCCCGTCGTAAATTCTTTGCGGAACAGAGGACTGGCGCGGTTTACAGAGTCTTCTACATAGCCGGGCGATATCCAGACGGCTTTGCGTTCGGCGCCAAGCATAGCGGTAAGAAACGAAGCCGGCTCGCTCCACGCAGAGGTGTTGCCTTTATTGTCCCACACCCGCACCTTCCAGTTGTAGCGGGTGCCACTTTCGAAAGCAGCGCCTTTATAGGTTACCTGCACAGAAGAATCACCGGTTGTTTTTCCGCTGCTCCAAACGGTTTTGTGGTTGGCAGCGTTAGTTACCTGCACTTCGTAGGCAGTCTGCATTACGTTGCGGCGGTTGCCGACCAATTGCCAGCTAAAGCGTGGCGACGGTGTGCCGATGCCAATTGGGTTGGTGCGGTTTTCGGTCAATAAATGAGTGACAGATAGCTGTGCAAACAAAGCCGTGTTTAGACACAGACAGGCTGCCATGAACAGCGCGGTGGTAAGCGTAATAGAAATTCGGCAGCGTACGTTGTTTTTCGGCATGGCAAGTAATTAGGGTTAAAAGTAATTATTGTTTTGGCAACTACAAGCGATGAGATTGTTTTCCTTTCCGTTGTTTCAAAACTGATGTGATCTCATTTAAAAAAGAATTCACATTGACCGGGTTGATCATAGCGAGGAAATGGTTTTTATCATCTGTAAATTCTTTGGCAACAAGAACAGGAAATAAAAGCTGCTCTTTTACTTTTGCGTTTTTCATTCCCTCTTTATCTTTACCGCCCAATTGCCAACTTAGCTCAGATGGTAGAGCATTTCATTCGTAATGAAAGGGTCGTCAGTTCGATTCTGATAGTTGGCTCATTTTTATTTTTCCGATAGCTTGCCGGTTTTGTTTAGCAACGAAAAAAAACTGCTCAGGCTGCCGCCAATCGCTTCTTCAAACGCTGCCTTGCAGTCTTCGGGCTGCGGATGCTTGTTTTTCCAGAGTGAAAAATAATGCTGAAACGCAGCATCTACCTTCTCTTCGCCCACGCTGTTCTCGAGCAGGAACATCCATTCGGCTGTCTTTACATATTCGGTTATGGCATAGTCCTGGCTGCCGGTGAAAGCTGCAGCAGGTGTTTCTATGGCATAGTTCACCGGTATTTGCATCAGTGCGTTGTAAACCGCATATTGAAACGAAGCTTCGTCCATCTTCTTCATCTCGTCGGGTATCATGCTTCCGAGTATCAGGTTGCTCCGGTATTTTTCAGCCATATACCTGAATTCGTAGTACGAGTTCAACCCTTCATCCATCCACGCGTGGTCTCGTTCGTTGGTGCCCAGCATACTCATAAACCAGTTGTGCCCTACCTCGTGCGTTATCATATTGTCTAAGGTCTCGGGCTTTGCATCTGGCGCCGTAATAAGCGTGATGGTAGGATATTCCATGCCGCCAGCTACATTGTTCTTTGGGCCTTCTACCGCTTGCACCAGCGGGTAATCGTAAGCGCCAATCCAGCGGCTGTAATGATGCACTGCATCCTTTACATAAGCCGTACTGTTGCGCCACTGCGTGTTGGGTTTGTTATAATGATAGGTAAAGGCACCAATCACTTGGCTGCCAAGCTGCAGTGTATCGTATTCTACTATAAAGGAAGGGTCGGCAAACCAGGCAAAATCGGGCACACTGTCTACATGATAAACCAGCTCTTTGGTAGCTTCGGTAGTGATGGGTTGATAGCGTTTGGGTTCGCTGTTGGGGTTGGCGGTGTTGTAAGCCCCGCTTGCTTTGTAGGCAGCCAGCTCATCCGCGTTCTGCAGCATTCCTGTAGCGGCAACCACGTAATTGGAAGGCACGGTTATTTTTACATCGTAGGTAGCATACTCGCTGTAAAACTCGCCCATATCTAAGTAGGGCATTTCGTGCCAGCCGTTTTTATCAAACATAGCCGGTTTGGGGTACCATTGGCACACTATAAATTCGCTGTCGGAGAAACCCGAGCGTGAAAAATAAGACGGAAGCTGCACTGTAAACGGCGTGGCAATGGTGATAGAATCGCCAGGCTGCAAGGTATGCGGTAAGATCAGCTTAACAATGTCGATGGTATTTTTATCAGGGTAAGGCTCTGTCGTTGCCGCCTCGCCGTTTACGGTAAAGTTCAGTCCGGTAATAAAACCATCTTTATGGCTGGGGAAACGGTCTTTGCGCTGGTTGTCATTTGCCAACTGGCGAAACAAAGCGGTAGAGTTGTTTTTGTACGCATTCGGGTAAAGGTGAAACCATATAAATGTAAGTGCCTGCGGCGAATTGTTTTTATAAACAATCGTTTCGTTGGCGGTAAAGCTTTTGGTCTTCGGGTCAAGCTGCACGCTGATGGCAAACCGGAGGTATTGTTGCCAATACCCATTTTGCGCTTGCACGGAAAGAGTCATCATAATAAGGCAGCCAATCATTATTTTCTTCATAAAAACAATCATCTTGTTCAGGCTGTAATGATAGATTCTTTCTGGTAAATTTTATAAAGAAGGTAGTTTTTTTACATACTCTGTGCTCCGGCATAAAGCATTTCGCATACGCTTGTGAATAAACTAAAGCGGCGCAACAGAAATCCAACACAATAAAAACCAATTATAATAGTTGACATCTTTGTAACAACGGCGGTTGGCTGCCTTCATTATTTTTACCATCATGATGACTTCTTACACAGAACAAGAGTTTGAGCGCAGTAAAAACCTGAAAGCGCTGGGCATCACGCTGGCAATTTGCCTTGCCCTTTTTTTACTAATGATACTGATAAGCTGGACGGCACCGCAAACGCCTCAGCCAGTGGTCGATAATGGTATTGAAGTAAACCTTGGCAATACAGAAACCGGCTTGGGTACTGTAGCGCCGCAAGTACCCGGCGAGATGTCGAAAGCCGATGAGAGCGATGTGCAGCCGCCCAAAGCCGTTGCGTCGCGCGCCGAGCCGGAAGAAAGCAAGGAAGTGGCTGACAACGAAGAAAAAGAGACGCCTGTTATTCACACCTCGCCCAAACCCAAAACAGAACCTAAGCATGAAGCTGTAGTGCCCAAAGCCAAACCCAAACAGAAAGAACAAGAGGTAGTGGCTACACCTGCGCCGCCCAAACCTAAGGCTGTGTACAAAGGTGGCGCTTCGCAAAACAATTCGGGAGGCAACGGCGGAGATAGCTACAACAACGTGCGCAACCAGGGCATTGTCGGTGGCAAAGGCGACCAGGGGAAACCCAACGGCAACCCGGCTTCTGATAGTTATACCGGCAACGGTGGTACTGGCAAAGGCGGTGTAAGCATTCGTAGGGGCCTAAGCGGCAGACGGTTTACACGCCTGCCTTCTTTTACCGATGATTTTAATGAGAATGCAAAGGTCGCAGTGGATATAACGGTTGATGCAGCTGGCAACGTTACCAACGCAGTGCGAAACCCGCGCGGAACCACCACTACCAATCAAAGTATTATTGGCATTGCACTGGCAAAGGCAAAACAGCTAAAGCTGAATAAAGGCAACACCGACGAGCAAACCGGAACAATTGTATTCGACTTTAAACTGCGCGGATAAATTCATTGGTTTCAGCATCTTTGCGGTGCTATGAACTATACAGAAACGATTGATTATTTATACAAAAAGCTTCCTCTTTTCAGCCGCTTGGGTGCTGATGCCATCAAGGCAGATTTAACCAACACCATACGGCTTTGCAATGCAGTAGGCAACCCGCAAAATACATTTACTACCATACACATTGCCGGCACCAATGGCAAAGGTTCTGTAAGCCATATGCTGGCTGCCATATTGCAGACTGCCGGTTATAAAACCGGTCTTTACACATCGCCGCACCTGGTTGATTTTAGAGAAAGAATCAAAGTAAATGGCGAGCTCTGCGAACCGGCTTTCGTCATTGAGTTTACGGAAAAAATAAAACCCTTGATTGAAGAGATAGAGCCTTCCTTTTTCGAGATTACGGTAGCGATGGCATTCGAGTATTTTGCGAGGCAAAAAGTAGATATTGCCGTTGTAGAAACCGGTCTGGGCGGGCGTTTGGACAGTACGAACATCATAACACCTATCCTTAGCATTATTACCAATATCGGCCTCGATCATACGCAAATTTTAGGCGATACACTACCGCAGATTGCTTACGAAAAAGCAGGCATTATTAAACCACATGTGCCGGTTATTGTGGGTGAAATATTGCCTGAAACAGAGCCGGTATTTGTACGCACAGCCAACGAGAAAGCAGCGCCGTTACTATTTGCACAGCATCATTATTTTGTTTCTGAATTTGGCTACGAGCCCAACCAACTAAGCGTGACGGTGGCTGATAAAGAAACCGATAACCGGGAAACGTATGTATTGGATCTGCCAGGCATTTACCAGACAAAAAATATCCTGACCGTGTTAGAAGCGGTGCACCACCTGCAATCTGTTGGCTATGCTATTTCTTTACCGCAGGTAAAAGAAGCATTGCAGCATGTAAAAAAGTTAACGGGTTTGCATGGAAGATGGGAGCTGATACATCAAAAACCATTCGTAATTGCCGATGTGGCGCACAATGCTGATGGCATGAAACAGTTAGCCGAGCAGCTTGAACTTATGAGTTATCAATCGCTTTATATTATCATCGGGATGGTGAAGGATAAAGACGTAAAAGCTGCATTGCAGTACCTGCCCAAAACGGCATTGTATTATTTTACCAAACCACAAACGCCGCGCGCTATGCCGGAAGCACAACTGGCTGAAATAGCGGCTGGCATTAGTTTGCAGGGAAAAACGTTCAGCGGTGTAAACGAGGCTTTGAAGCATGTTCTAACGCATGCGCATAAAGAAGATTTGGTATTGATTTGCGGCAGCGTTTTTTTAATTGGAGAATTGAACCGGGATGCATTTTGATAAAAGGTTAATGAAACATAAAAACGCAGCCATTATAAAGTGGCTGCGTTTTTATGATAAGAACAATTTATTGCACGGTTGTATTCAGCGAACCTTTTATTAAAGCCGGCTTACTATTAGCATCGGTAGTCCAGCAGCGGAACGATATTTTCAATCGCTTTGTGTTGGCATCGTAACTGGTGATGTTGATGGAAGAAGGATCAATAGCTTCGTTATCTGTTGAGCCATCAGCAGAGTATTCCTCTGTAAACGTTGTTGTATTGGTAAGCGTGAGAAAAGCGGTAACACCATCTGCAGGATACGAGCCGGCTGTGATGGTAGAAGAAGGCAGGTTGATAACAAACTGAAACACTTCATTTGTATTGTTGGTAACGGTTCCGCCACCGCTTAAAACGTTCAAGCCTAAATTGCTTTGGAAATTTGCCTGCAGCATGCTTCCGCTGTAAGACTTGCCATTGGTGCTGTCGTCAAAATGCCAGGTACCATCGGCAGCCGGGTTGGGATCAACATAGCCTGCACTATTGCCATTGGTTACTGTGCCGCCAGTGCCAGTTGTATCCACAGCGCCACCCAAACCGGTGCCCGTGCTATCTTGCACATCAATAGAAAAACCGCAGGAACCAAGCGAATCGGAAGGGAAAGTAAACTGATCCTCCTGCACAAGTATCGGTGTTCCTTTCGCTCTTAAAATCAGAGTATCTAAACCGGTTCTGCTGAAAAAACCTGAATCATAAAACGAATAGCCGTTTACGGTATTGCTCGAAAGAACATAGTTGCCGGTCGATCTGATATTCACCACAACCTTAATGAAATTTGTGTCCCGCGCGGCAGATACTGCGTTGTAATAATGCCCGTTTACCGTAACCGGATAACAAGCTTTCGACGAGTCGTCGTGCAGGCTGAACACCGCATTATTAAGGTTTGATTCTTGGCTCAGTTCTTTTTGACAGGAGAGCGAAAAAAAAGTAGCCGCAACAAATAAAAAACCGAACACCGCTAATCGTCTCATAGGAATAAATTAAGATGGCTGTTTATTTTCTATAGAAAAGGAAACGATGGGTTTGCCATAAAATTGCCCTGCCTTTACTTAATTTCACCTACCATGTTTGCCGGTACTACCCATTCATCAAATTGTTCGGGTGTAAGATAACCCAGTTGTACTGCCATTTCTTTCAGCGTTGTGTTTTGCTTGTGCGCTTTCTGCGCAATCTCTGCCGCCTTGTAATAGCCGATTTTTGTGTTGAGTGAAGTAACAAGCATCAAACTGTTTTGTACGTGTTTATTGATGTTGGCTTCTATCGGTTCAATGCCCACCGCGCATTTATCGGTAAAAGAAACACAACCATCTCCAATTAAACGCGCGCTATGCAGGAAGTTGTAAATCATCACCGGCTTAAACACATTCAACTCAAAATGACCGGTTGCGCCACCGATATTGATGGCAACATCGTTACCCATTACCTGCGCAGCAATCATGGTTAAGGCTTCGCATTGGGTAGGGTTTACTTTGCCCGGCATGATGGAAGAACCCGGCTCATTATCCGGTATAAAAATCTCACCGATGCCGCTGCGCGGACCGCTTGATAACATGCGGATGTCATTGGCAATTTTCATTAAACTTACGGCAACTGTCTTCAAGGCTCCATGCGCTTCTACAATCGCATCGTGTGCTGCCAGGGCTTCAAATTTGTTTTCCGCAGTAACGAATGGAAGCCCGGTTAGCTGCGCAATATGCTTTGCCACCAGCTCGCTGTAACCCTTGGGTGTATTGATTCCGGTGCCAACGGCAGTGCCACCAAGCGCCAGCTCGCCAAGATGCGATAAGGTGTTCTTAATGGCTTTAATGCCATGGTTCAACTGCGAAACATAGCCGCTGAATTCCTGCCCCATTGTTAGCGGCGTGGCATCCATAAAATGGGTACGCCCAATCTTCACCACATTCATAAATGCCTTGCTTTTTTCAGACAAGGTATCGCGAAGCTTCTCAATACCGGGCAGCGTTGTCTCTATCAAGATTTTATAAGCCGCAATATGCATTGCGGTTGGAAAGGTATCGTTGCTCGACTGCGATTTATTGACGTCATCATTCGGGTGAATAAACTTGTCTTTATCTGGCAACTGTCCGCCCTGAACAACGTGGGCACGATAAGCAATTACTTCGTTTGCATTCATGTTGCTTTGCGTGCCGCTCCCCGTTTGCCACACTACCAATGGAAACTGATCGTCCAGTTTCCCGCCTAAAATCTCATCGCAAACCCGACCAATCAAATCGCTTTTTTCTTTGGGTAAAACGCCAAGCTCTTCATTGGTTATTGCTGCTGCTTTTTTTAAGTAGGCAAAGGCTTTAATGATCTCTTTAGGCATCTTGTTGATATCCTGTGCAATCTTAAAGTTCTCAATGCTGCGCTGGGTTTGCGCACCCCAGTATACATTGGCAGGCACCTGCACTTCGCCCATCGTATCTTTTTCTATACGGTAATTCATATCGCTGTTTTTGAAGTTGCGAAGATAATCTGAACCGGGAGTTATGAACTAGGTGTTACGAATTATAAATGATGAATGATGAATAGGATATAAAGCAAATTGTTTTTAGCTGAGCAAAAGATAGCTTGGCGGTAAAAGCTCTGTTACATAAATTTTCAAAAACAAAAAGTTCCGAAGTAAGTAAACTTCGGAACTTTATTATAAAATGAGTTTTCAATTCATCATTTATAAAACAGAACTCATCATTCTGGTTATGCTTTTTTCTTAGCTGCTTTAGGCGCAAACATCGCCAGCATCCGCTTGCCTTCCATCTTCGGCATACTTTCTAAAACACCCACTTCTGCCAGGCGCTCAGCAAATTTTAGCAACAGCAGTTGCCCGCGATCTTGGAACATGATGGCGCGACCTTTAAACTGCACGTATGCTTTCACTTTATTGCCGTCTTTTAAAAACCCTTCCGCATGTTTGGCCTTAAAGTCAAAGTCATGATCGTCGGTGCTGGGTGTGAAGCGAATCTCTTTTACTTCGCTCTGCTTGGCATTAGCTTTCATTTCTTTTTCCTTACGTTTTTTCTCGTAAAGAAATTTCTTGTAGTCTATCACTTTGCAGACGGGCGGCGTAGCATTGGGCGAAATCTCAACAAGGTCAAGCTCTTGTTGCTGCGCTATTTTCCGCGCTTCTTCTGTTGGGTAAACACCGACCGTAACATTGTCGCCTACAAGACGAACTTCGGGTACGCGGATTCTATCGTTGATGCGATGTTCAGGCTCCGGCTGCCTGTTAAATCTGGGGTTAAACCTTCCTCTGGGTGGTAATGCCATTAACTGATGTTTGGTGAACAATTGTTTTTGTTGTGATTAAAATAATTCATTGCTTTTTCTAATTCGGTAAAAATAATTACTATTCAGCAGATTTGCGTTCTTCTATTTCCGTTAAAATATTTTGCAAAAACTCATCCACTAAAACACTTCCCGCATCTCCTTTTCCCTGCCTGCGAAGCGACACTTTGTTTTCGTTCACTTCCTTCTCGCCAATCACCAGCATATAAGGTACGCGGCTTAGTTCGGCTTCGCGTATTTTCTTTCCAATCTTCTCGCTCCTTTCATCGATTTCTACACGAATGTGCTTCTTCTTCAGTTTTGCTTTTACTTCGTTTGCATACAGTAAAAATTTATCGCTGATA
>CAZZZH010000065.1:13008-18702 GCA_964658445.1 Ilyomonas sp. | reverse complement strand
ACTTCATTATGCTGGTGGTCGTCTCTATAGTTATTGCTACACCCATTGCCTGGTGGGCAATGAGCCAGTGGTTGTCTATCTACACCTATCGCATTAGCATTGAATGGTGGGTGTTTGCGGCTGCCGGTTTACTGTCCGTATTGATTGCTTTAATAACGGTCAGTTATCAATCGATAAAGGCGGCGACAGCCAATCCGGTAAAGAGTTTACGAACCGAATAAATGCCGCCGGCTGCGGAAGCGTTTGACGGCAAATACATTTTTTATAACAGCCTAGTGCCTGCATCAAACAATCAAAAATCGGAACTTATGCTAAAGAATTATTTTACCATTGCTTGGCGCAACCTGGTTAAGAACAAAGTCTATTCGTTTATCAATATACTAGGTTTGGCAGCCGGTATGGCGGTGGCTATACTCATTTCTTTTTGGATATGGGACGAGGTTACCTTCGATGATTATCACGCTAACCACAAGCAGCTTGCACAACTGATGACGACTTTTATTGGCAATGATGGCGATAAGCAAACCGGCGATGCCATTGCAATACCCATCGGGCAGGAACTGCGCACCAAGTATGGTTCCGACTTTAAAAACGTCTCTCTGGCTTCGTGGAATTTCGGGCATATTCTTGCCATTGGCGATACGAAAATTACGGCCCAGGGCATGTGGGTGGAAGCTAATTTTCCTTCCATGTTTTCGCTGCGCATGAAACAGGGAAACAGCAATGCATTGAATGATCCTTCTTCTATTTTAATAAACACTTCTGTAGCCAAAGCTTTATTTGGTAAGGCTGACGCAATGAACAAAATTATAAAGCTCGACAACAAAGAAGTATATAAGGTAGCTGGTGTGTTTGAAGACCTGCCACACAATACCACGCTGCACGATGCCACCCTGTTTCTGCCCTGGAAAAAATACATCACCACAGAAAACTGGCTAAAAGATGCACAAACGCAATGGAACAATCATTCCTTCCAGGCTTTTGTTCAGGTGGCTGATAACAGAGATATAAGCAAGGTTTCAGACAAAATAAAAATGGCTTCGATGGTGCATAAAAATGCAGCTACCGAAGGAAAAGAAGAACTGGTGCTGCAGCCTATGGACAAGTGGCGTTTGTACAGCGACTTTAAAAATGGCAAAGCGCTTGGCGGTCGCATCCAGTTTGTTTATTTGTTTGCCATCATCGGTGTGTTCGTCTTACTGCTGGCTTGTATTAACTTTATGAACCTAAGCACTGCCCGCAGCGAGAAGCGCGCAAAAGAAGTGGGCATTCGCAAAACAGTTGGCTCGTTGCGCAGCCAGCTAATCCGGCAGTTTTTAAGCGAGTCGGTGTTGGTAGCTTGTATCTCCTTCCTGTTTTCTATCCTGCTTGTTGAGCTGATGTTGCCACTGTTTAATAAGCTGGCAGACAAAGAAGTTTCCTTGCCTTGGGGAAGCCCTGTTTTCTGGCTTTTGGCCATTACGTTTACGTTTGTTACCGGCTTTATCTCCGGCAGTTATCCTGCGTTTTATCTTTCTAAATTCGAACCCATAAAAGTACTGAAGGGCACGTTCCGAGTGGGCAGGTTTGCTTCATTGCCACGCAAGGTTTTAGTTGTTGTGCAGTTCACGTTTTCTATTGCGTTAATCATCGGTACCATTATCGTTTTTAAGCAAATACAATTTGCCAAAAGCCGTCCCGTTAATTACAGCCGTGAAGGGCTGATTACTATTCCAATGTCAACACCCGATTTATACGGGCATTACGATGCTATCCGCGGCGATTTAATAGCGACTGGTATGGTCGATAATATGGCAGAATCATCCAGCCCTACAACCGCTGTTTATTCTAACCAGATTGGTTTTAACTGGCAGGGCAAAGACCCCAACTCATTGCCTGCGTTTGGCACTATTGCCGTAACGCAGGATTTTGGTAAAACTATTGGCTGGCAAATAAAAGAGGGACGCGATTTTTCAAAAGAATTTGCTACCGATAGTTTGGGAATGATACTAAACGAATCAGCCGTGAAATTGGTTGGCATGAAAGAAGACATTGTTGGTAAAAATATCCAGTTCAACGATAAGAACTACACGGTTGTTGGTGTCATCAAAGACATGATTATGGAATCGCCTTACAAGCCCGTTACCCCAACCGTTTTTCTCTACGATCCTAACTGGGCAAACGTTGTTACCGTGCGCATCAAGCCCGGTGTTGTAGCAAACGATGCATTGGCTAAAATAGAATCTGTCTTCAAAAAGTATAATCCCGGTTCGCCTTTCGATTATAAGTTTAACGACGACGACTATGCACAGAAATTTGCCGACGAGCAGCGCATTGGCAACCTCGCCAGTTTCTTCACTATCCTCGCCATTTTCATTTCCTGCCTTGGTTTGTTTGGTCTGGCTTCCTTTGTAGCAGAGCAGCGCAAAAAAGAGATCGGCGTACGTAAAGTGCTGGGTGCTTCTACGTTTAATCTCTGGCAGATGCTGAGTAAAGAGTTTGCTTTTCTTGTCACCATTTCCTGTGTTATTGCCATACCCTTAGCCTGGTATTATCTCAGCAACTGGCTGCAGAACTACGATTACAAAACCGATATTTCGTGGTGGGTATTTGTTCTTTCCTGCTTTGGTGCCTTGTTTGTAACCCTTGTCACTGTTAGCTTTCAGGCAATTAAAGCCGCCTTAGCCAATCCGGTGAAGAGCCTGCGAACGGAATGAGGTAAAGTAATAAAAGCACAATGCTTAATAATTATCAGACAACACATTTCGCATTAGTAGCAGACAAAGCAAGGATCGTTTTGAAATTAAATAATTGACTATGGCAAGCCGGTTTTTCTCAAGCTTGTTCGTGCTGAACTTCTGCTGTTGTAAAAAGCAAAGTTGCTGGGAGTAATTTTTTTCGACAGACATGTTTGCAGCTTAAAATAACGAAAGCTGAGAAGCTGCCACTGCTTTACCAGCAAGTAAATACTTCTGTCTCTCTACCGCCGATGCATTTGTTTTTTTTACCTCATACACTTCACTTTCGCCAAACCGGGAAGCCACAACAATCTGCGTATTGCCGGCATGTGCCATGAATAAATCCTCTACTAATTTAGGATGATTGTTTTCTTTAGATAAATGAGACAATAGGAGATGACTCATAAAAGATGGCCGGTGTTTCACAAACAACTCCAGCGCCTGCCGGTTCGACAAGTGCCCATGCCTGCCGGAAATCCTGCGTTTTAAATGGATCGGATATTTGCCTTTCTCCAGCATTAGTTCGTCATAATTAGCTTCTAAAAAAGCTGCATGGCATTGTTTAAAATAATGGATCACATTTGAACATGGCGAACCAATGTCTGTAAAAACGCCAATCGTTATTCCGCTATCTGTAATAATAAAGCTATGTGGCTCTGCAGCATCGTGAAGTTTAGGAAAAGCAGTAATGCAAAGGCTGCCGATCTGTACGGGTTCATGAGCGGCGAATGGATGGATGCAAAAAAAGTCGCTGGTAGTATTGTTACATCCTCGCGAGGTGGCTTCTGTTATGTAAACCGGCAGCTTATGCTTTTTTGCCAACACTGTTAAGCCTTGTATATGGTCGGTGTGTTCGTGCGAAATGAATATAGCTTTTACTTTCTGCATCGAAAGCTGCAGACGCCGCATACGGGTTTCGGTTTCACGGCACGAAATACCTGCATCAACGAGCACAGCTTCATTATCATTTCCTACATAGTAGCAGTTGCCATTGCTGCCAGAGTTGAGTGAGGCGATAAAGAGAGACATACCTAACAAAGAAACAATTTTTCTTACAATTTTAGTGGCCGACGTTATGCGTAAGTGACATCTGAAAAGCATCTTTATTAGCAATCAATTCCTTGCCTGCCAGATCGTGAATAAGTAAAATCATGGACTGTTTAATGCACATTGTTGGTGTTGAGTTTGGACTCTATCGGGAACAAAAGATTTTGTTTTGGCGGAATGAATGTAAACGCGTTATTATTGCTAAATAATTTAGTAAACCAAAAGCTTTTTTATGAATGAGGGTAGTTTACACTATGCAGCTTATAAAGGCAATAAAGAAATAAGGCTGCAAGATGTGCCTGTGGCTAAAGCAACCGGCTTTGGTGCGGCTGCCGACGATTATATGGAGCGCGGCATAGACCTGAATGAGCAATTGATTACGAATAAACATGCTACTTTCTTCTTTCGCATGATTAGCGATGCCATGACAGGCGATAGTATAAATAATGGCGATATTCTAATAGTAGACAGAAGCCGGCATGCAACCAGCGGAAATATCATTGTTGCCTCCTTTGAAGGTGAGTTATTGGTTCGTAGATTAAGTCAGCTACAGGGCGTCATTAGTTTGCTGTCCTCAAACCCGGTTCATGCGGCTATCAACATCAATGGGTGGAATGCTTATACCGTATGGGGCGTGGTTACTTATGTTATTCATTCGTTTAGTTAGCATCTATCCATAAACCTTGAATTGTAACAATCTCCGGCTGTCTAACCGGAGATTTGTTTTTTTAGCTTCACGTACAACTCAAGATTCCGTTACCACAAACGTAATGGATTGTTTTTGGCGGTACATAACGGGATGATTATTCTGCATAGCTGGTAGCCAGCCTCTTGCTTTTTGTATAGCCCGCACTGCCTCTGCAGCCGTGCCATAGCCAGGATCGTTATCAGCTTTTACTTCTGAAATATTTCCCTGTGTATCTACTAAAAAGGAAACAATAACGGTATAAGCTCCGGCAGGTGCGCCGTCGTCGGTAGGCACATTGGTGCGTAGAGTAACTTCAAGAAATCTTTTCCATGCATCTGGTCCACCCGGAAATCTTGCTTCTTGTTGCACCACTGTAAATACACCTTCATAATTTTCCTTCTTTACCAACTGTTCGTTTCCATCTATACCTTGTTCGACCGGCGGCGTCACATAATCAGTTGCAATGCCATCTCTGGTCGTTACGTCGATCTTTAGATTGTTGGCTTCATCTTGTGTTGGCGGAGGTGTTATCACCTGCTCATTTACCAGCTTAGGTACGGTGAATTTTAAGGTTGCAATTCTGGGTTGTTCAACAGGCTTTGGTTTTGTAAGAGGCAGCGTAACCAACGGTTTTTCTTTCACCTTGTTTACAAGAGTTATCTCTGTGTAAAGATCGGCTGACGCTACCCGGCTTTGATTGGATGCCTGCAGCTTGTAAGCTATCGAAAAGAGCAGGCATACGCTAAGCATAATTCCTAATGCAATTGACAGACGCTTGTTGTAATTCTTGCGAAGCATGTAAGCTCCATAGCTTTTGTTTCTGTTGGCAAACAGGATGTCAAGCACATCGGTTTGCATTGTGTTGTTGATGTTCATAGTAAATGTTTTATACTGAGATAAAATCATTTACTACTTTCCATAACCACTTGAAAATAAATTTTTTAAAGTAAACTATAACAAAAAACCTCCGGCTTTTAGCCGGAGGTTTTTTGTTATAAAAAATTATAATTATTGTTCTACTACCTGGAAAGTAACGGCCTGACTTGCACGGTATGTTACTTTGTGTCCGTTCTGTTCGGCAGGTGTCCAGGCGGGTCCGCGCTGAATAACACGAACTGCTTCGGCTGCTGTACCATAGCCAGGATCATTTTCAGCCTTCACATCTGAAATAGCTCCCGTTTTATCAACAATAAACGATACAACTACAGTATAGTTTCCAGCCGGTGCTCCGTTATCAGTAGG
>CAZZZH010000065.1:0-12998 GCA_964658445.1 Ilyomonas sp. | reverse complement strand
TCGGCTGCAAGGTGGTGGCTTACGACTTGTTACCTGACGCAAATTGCGTTGCAGATACTTCGTCCAACCATCCAAGCCACCTGGAAAAGTTGCTTTACGCTCAACCACGGTAAATATTTTATCGTAGTCTTCGGTTTGCACAGGCTTTTCTACTACGCCGGTTCCCTGTGCTTCTACAGGAGGCGCAACTACGTCCGATTTAATACCTTCTTGGTTGATGGTACCAATCTTTGTATCTTCCAGCTTTTCTTGTTCAGGAGGTGGTTCTTTTACTTCCTCATCCTTTACAATCTTAGGCGGCGTAAATTGTTTAATTTCAATTTTCGGGGGCTCAATTTTTGGCGGCGGAGGTGGTGGTGGCGGTTCAGGTTTAGGCTGCTCCTTTACATTTTCCAGGTCCACATCCTGAATAACAACCTGTGCCTGCTTATCAGGACCTTGTAGTTTTGAAACCGCGAAGGCGACGCCTATTCCTAAACAAACAAGCAACGTTACTACTACAGCAATAGTAATACGCTTGTTGTAGGTTTTACGGAGATCGTAAGCTCCATATTCCTTATTCTTTCCCTCGAACAAGATGTCGAGGAAATCGGCGGTTAAAATTTTGTTTATTTCCATAATATGATCTTTACTTCCTGTTTATATTTATTTAGCAGGTGCCGGAGCAGTGGCAGCCGGTGCAGGCTCGCCTTCACTAACCCGTAGTAACTGGTTTTCACCATCAGAGATATCAACCAGCGCATAACGTTTTACTACGTTAATGGTCATCTCATCCAGGATGTCAACCACATTCTTATATGTGCTTTCATCACTTGGCTTAATTACCACCATAAAATCATCAGGCGGTGTATTTACCTTTTTAGAAATTATTTCACTCCTGATGTCTTTGTAGTTGGAAGACTTAAAGTTCTTACCAGCCGGGTCTAACTCGCCTTCGTAGTAAAATACATTGTTGTTCTTTCCTAATAAAACAGTAAGCGCACCGGAAGCTTTGGTTTTTGTTTGCTCTTCCGGTTTATCTGTGTCTTTGGGCAAATTCAGATTCAGCGAAGTAGGCTGACTGATAGTAGTGGTGAACACAAAAAAGGTAATGAGAAGAAAACCGAGATCTACCATTGGTGTCATGTCAACACGGGTAGAAAGTTTTTTTCCTTTTTTTACACCTGGTCCTTTTTTATGGCCGCCACCGCCCGAAGTATCCATTTCTGCCATAGTAATAGTGTTTTACAGTTACAAAATTTTTACTCGTCTGATGCTTTACTGCCGCCTTGTTTGTATAAAGCGGTTCCCTCCGGAACGTTCATCGCGTTGGTTACCATCTGAAAGTGCATCAAATCATTCTTCTTAAAAGCGGTCAGCACGTTCTTAAAATAAGGATACGTTACAAGGTTATCGCCTTTCAACAAAATGTTTATGTGAACGCCCTGGTAAGCATCAGCTGCAGCCCGCATCCATTTCAGCATTTGATTGTTGGTAGTATCTTTTACCGGTATGCCAGGTAAAGACTGATCGTTTACCTGAGCGTCGGGTAAGTTAGCCTGTTGTTTCAACTGGCTAATGGGTACGCCGATCACAGGTTGCCTTACAAGGCTGGCTATTTCTCCAGGCGTTAAGCCGAGATTCTCGGTTTGATTTAACCCACTGATCATCGCCTGCTTTTTGTCTTTATCGGAGGAATTGTCGCCGGTAGCTAAAAACACTTTGTTGTCTTTAGTAATGGAGACTTCAACCACATCTTTATCGGGTGCTTTTTTGGAAGAAACTGAGCTGGGCGTGGCCACATTTACTGCAGAAGATTCTTTTGGTTTTGCCGTTAATATAAAAAATGAAAGCAGAAGAAAAGCCACATCACACATAGCCGTCATGTCTATGGCTGTACTTTTCCTCGCAATTTTAGGTCTTGACATTGTTTAGCGTTTTAAATAATGTACTAAGATGCAATGCAGCGCCGGTTTCCATAAACCGGCGCTGTAAAAATTATTTATAGTTGGCGGCAAAGCTTTGCGTCAGCGTGAAGCCGCTTTCATCGATACCATATGTAATTCCGTCGATCTTAGTAGTGAATACGTTATACATAATGATAGACAAAGCAGATGTACCGATACCCAAGGCTGTATTATACAAAGCTTCAGAGATACCCTCAGATAGTTTTGAAGAAGCTTCAGAACCGCCGCTTGCACCCAAAGCAGAAAAGGAACGGATCATACCCATTACGGTGCCTAATAAGCCCAGCAAAGTAGCTACGGATGCAATCGTAGACAAGAACACAAGGTTCTTTTCCAGCATTGGCAATTCCAGTGCAGTGGCTTCTTCTACTTCCTTCTGAATGTTTAATACCTTTTGCTCTGTTTCCAGTTCTGTGTTGCCAATCATCTCTTTGTATTTGCGAAGACCAGCCTTCATAACATTTCCTACAGAACCTTTCTGCTTGTCGCATTCCGTCATGGCTTTATCAACATCTTTGTTCGCCAGGTGAAACTGCACCTTGCGTACAAACTCGGCGATATTGCCGGTACCTGCAGCCCTGTTAACGGTAAGAAAACGTTCCACTACAAAAGTGAGTACTGTTAAAAGCAACCCAATAAGCAAAGGCACAATAATTCCGCCCTGATACATACGAGGTAGTGTACCCTTTGGACCCTGCTGGTTAGGCCAGAAACCGCCTGCCGTATCAGGGTTGGTGAAGTTACTGTCGTTGCCAATTACAAAACGCCAGATTACATACCCTAAAATGATACATACTAAAGGTGCAATCCATGAGATTGCATTCGAACTTTTCTTCGGTTGCACGGACGTTACGGAAGTTGTTCTTGGTGCTACTGTTGTTGTAGTAGGTTTGATGTCAGCCATGTTACAATTGATTTTGTAGGTTTTTAAAAACGATAAGTAAAAAATTATTCGGCAATTCTATGAAATCGTTCTGAATAAAAGCGTTCAGTAGTATTATTTTTTTCTGATTGCAAGATAGAAACTTAAATAGATAGCAAACAAAAAAACTATTCGATGATTTTCTTTTTTTTAAAATGAATAGCCATACCTGCTTTGCAAACATAATGAGCTTCCTTTTCATTTTTTTAAATTCATTTCACACCTGCTGATTGTTTACATAATCATACTGAATTTTACCGCCTGTTACCCTTCACTATTTTGTATAACAATCTTAATGCTAAACTATAGAAGCTGTTGTGTGAAGCACATTATAGACTTAAATTACACAACCTTCGGGCAGATAACCTTGTTTACTTATTTTTGTCCGGCTACTTGCCAGGTATTTGTTTTCAGTTAGCACCATGTGTTGAAATTAAAGTGACCAGATTATCGGTTTTGTAAAGCACAGCGACAAGGAATAATCATTACCACATAGCGATTTGTTTCTATCGCTAAATCAAAGGAATAAAGAGAGTCAAAATGAAAAAAGCGTCAAGATATTTAGTTACAGCAGCCCTGCCTTATGCCAATGGTTTAAAACACATCGGACATTTGGCAGGCGCTTATCTACCCGCCGACACCTATGTACGGTTTCTGCGCGCGCAGAAGAAAGATGTGGTGTTTATTTGCGGCAGCGATGAGCATGGAACGGCTATACCCATCCAGGCTATGAAAGAAGGCACCACGGCACAGTCTATCATTGATAAATACCATCCTGCCATCAAAGAAAACTTCGAAGATCTCGGCATTTCTTTCGACATCTACCATCGCACTTCCGAACCGCTGCACCACGAAACTGCCCAGGAGTTTTTTACCTTTCTCAACGACCGTGGCGACTTGGAACAAAAAGAAACTGAGCAGTATTTTGATGAAGAAGCCAACACTTTTTTAGCCGACCGGTTTATAAAAGGTACTTGCCCCAACTGTGGTTTCGAAAATGCTTTTGGCGATCAGTGCGAGCGGTGTGGCACTTCACTTTCTCCTGAAATGCTTATCAATCCGGTAAGTACTTTGAGTGGAAAAACACCAATAAAAAAGAAGACAACGCATTGGTATCTTCCCCTCGATAAACACGAGAACTGGCTGCGCGAGTGGATTCTGACTGAGCACAAAGATGATTGGCGCAATAACGTAATCGGGCAGTGCAAGAGCTGGCTGGATAATGGTCTGCAGCCGCGCGCCGTAACACGCGATTTAGATTGGGGAATCAAAGTGCCTTTGCCCGATGCTGAAGGGAAGGTATTGTATGTATGGTTCGATGCGCCCATCGGCTATATCAGCGCTACCAAACAATGGGCGCTAAACACAGGTAAGCAATGGCAACCTTACTGGTATGGCGACGATACCAAGCTTGTTCATTTTATTGGTAAAGACAATATTGTATTTCATTGCATCATCTTCCCGGTGATGCTGAAGCTGCATGGCAATATTCTGCCTGACAATATACCTGCCAACGAGTTTATGAATCTGGAAGGTGATAAGATGAGTACCAGCCGCAACTGGAAGCTCGACATGCAGGACTACATTAATGACTTTATTAAAAAGGAAAATGGTGGTAGCCAAATGGCTGATGTATTGCGTTATTATCTCACCACTATTTCGCCTGAAACAAAAGACAGCGAATTTACCTGGAAAGGTTTTCAGGAAGCCAACAACAGCGAGCTGGTCAGCATCTTTGGCAACTTTGTAAACCGCACGTTTGTGTTAATGCACAAACTATGCAATGGAAAGGTTCCGCCGCTTCATGCCATGCTGCTCGATGAGGTAGATAAAGCTATGATCAGTGATATCGAAGTATCTAAATTGCGGGTAGAAACAATGCTGGAAGAATATAAGTTTCGCGAAGCCTTGTTTGATGTAATTGATCTTGCCCGCAAAGGCAATAAGTACATGCAGAAAAAGGAACCTTGGGTGCTTGCAAAAAATAGAGAAGAAATTAATAAGAATGGACAAAACAGCAGTGGCACAGAGAACATACAAAAGCAGATAGACAACACACTTCATATCTGTTTGCAATTGACAGCTAACCTTGCTATTCTTATCAATCCTTTCCTGCCTTTCACGGCGAGAAAAATGTGTCGCATGATGAAGGTGGTAGAGAAGATGCTGGACTGGAAAAATGCAGGACGGTTGAAATTGCTAAGCGTGGGTTATTCTCTTCTTGCGCCCGAATTATTGTTTAGAAAAATAGAAGATGACGAAGTAAAAGAACAGGTGCAGAAGCTGAAGGAAGCCACTGCAAAAGCCAAAGAGCAAGCGGCAGACAGCAAGGAGCGGGAGGCGAGCGCAAAGGCACAGGAAACCGCAAAACAGGAAGCCAACAAAGGGCAAATTGTGTTTGATGATTTTGCAAAAATTGATCTTCGTACCGGCACCATCCTGTCTGCAGAAAAAGTAGAAAAAGCAGATAAGCTCTTAAAACTTCAGGTTGATCTGGGCTACGAAACGCGCACCCTTGTTTCTGGCATTGCGCAGCACTTTAAACCAGAAGAAATTGTTGGCAAACAAGTAACGGTTGTGGCAAACCTTGCGCCCCGCACTATGCGTGGTATTGAAAGCAATGGCATGATACTGATGGCAGAAGACAATGCCGGCAAGCTGCATTTTATCAATGCAGATGGCAACATCGACAATGGCAGCCGGGTGTCATAAGTCAATTTTTTGAACGAACTTTTTATAATACAAAAACCAACTTCATTTATTCATGCGCAGAGATATTACTTCCTGGTACAGTCCTTCTACTGAACGCGAGATGCCGATAGTAACTTATGGTCATTATGGTTTTGCATTGCTGATGATACCCACAGCCGGTGCCGATTATTTAGAGTATGAGCGCTTCCATTTGATTAATGCCATTGCTCCCTTTATTGACGCCGGTAAAATAAAAGTTTTTAGTATTAACAGCATGAACAATGAAAGCTGGATGAATAAAGCCATGCGGGGCGAGCACAGAGCGATAAACCATAACCGGTTTAATAATTATGTGTTTAACGAAGTGCTGCCTTTCATTCGCAACAGCGTAGGAAACGATACTTTCATCTACACCTGCGGCGCTTCGTTTGGTGCATTGCATGCCATGAATTTGTTTCTAAAGCGTCCCGATTATATAAATGGCGCCATCAGCATGAGTGGTGTATATGATCTTACCGAATATTCAAACGGCTATTGGGATGAACAGGTTTATTTCAACAGTCCGATGCATTATTTAGCTAACCTCAACGACAATTATTATCTTGATAAAATAAAAGCGAGTCATCACATTCACATCTATACCGGCAGCGGCGATTACGAAGACCCACAGGCAAACAAACGCTTCTCAGATTTGCTGTGGCGCAAAGGTATCTGGCACGATCTGTCCATTTGGGGGCAAGACGTAAAACATGAGTGGCCTACCTGGTTGCACATGCTGCCGCATATTTTAGGAACCAAGTTTTAATGTGGTTTCGGCAACAGCAACCGGCTACAGGCATCTTGCTTTTTAACGCGTTATAAAAATCGTCCCACCGTTTTTGGCGGGATTTTTTCTTTGTATATAAACCTGTTGTGGTTTGTGAGATAAGTACTTAAAGCCCGCCATCACAGTTCGCGGGTTTGAATGAGCTTTTGTATTTTATAAATGATAAGAGCAACGAATGTAAGATCAGTCAACGGCAAGTACATCAGTCCGAACTTTAAAGTGTAATTTGTATTTCTTATAACAAGCATAGCAAAAAGCCTCATTGAATGTTATCTCAAACCAGAAAAAAGGTTCTCAGCATCGCGACAAAAGTGTTCATCGGCTTTATTGCCCTTGTAATTATTTTATTTGCTTTCGTTCAGATTTATGTCAACACACACAAAGCATCTTTGCTAAAATTGGTAAACGATAAGCTGAATGAAGCAGTTGCCGGAGATGTATCTGTAAAAGACATTGAAGTGAATGTATGGCGATATTTTCCCAACGTCAATATCCGTGTTCAAAATATAGACATTAAGGATTCGGTGTATAAAAAATCGCTGTTAAAAATAAGGTACGCTTCTACCAAAATCAATGCTTTCAAGCTCATCAGCGGCGAAGTAGATATTCACACTATTTATCTTGAAGATGGCATTATTCATTTATTTAAAGACAAGAATGGGTTCAGCAACAATTATATTTTTAAGAAAAATAAAACCAAGCAACCCGGCTCGCACCCAGCTATTATCGATGAGATTGGGTTGAAGAATGTTTATTTCATCACGCAGGATGCAGTAAAAAGTAAGTGGTTTGGGTTAAAGGCAAACCACCTTGAAGCCTCGCTCGACTATGCCGATTCTATCACCACTATTCAGCTAAGCGAAGATGTGCTGATAAAAGGTTTGGGTTTCAACCTCGAGAAAGGTTATTACTTAAAAGATAAGACGCTGAAAGGAGATTGGAAGGTTACTTTTAACAGCAACAGTAAGCAGCTTTCGTTTGATGAAACACCCGTGGATATTGGACCTTCGCACTTTAAGATCAAAGGTGATTTTTATCTGTCTGACACTTTGAATGCACACTTCAAACTCATTGCCAAGTCTGATGCCATCGATTATAAGGAAGCTGCCTCGCTGCCAAGCCCGAATATTCAGAATAAAATTAATCTTGTGTCGCTCTCGCGCCCGCTGGCAATAACGGCTACTATTGAAGGCCCGATGGCTTTTCGAACTATCCCCATTGTAAACATTCAATGGATAGTAAAAAATAATGAGCTGGTAACGCCGGTAGTTACGTTAGACAGTTGCAGCTTCACCGGTAGTTTTACCAACGAGCGCAACAAAGCTTATCCGCGCACCGACGATAATTCAGAAGTCGTGCTGAGTAAGTTGTCAGCTTCGTGGGGTGGCGTTTCATTAATTGCCAACACCAACACTATACTTACCAATCTTGTACACCCCGTGCTGCAGTTCGATTTCAGCTCGACCACCACGCTGGCTGCGTTAGACGATAAACTGGGTTTATCTACCCTTCGTTTTACCAGTGGCGGAGCTGTATTGAATGTGCAATGCAATGGTCCGCTAACACTGGGTCCACTGATGATGCAATACATAAGCGGCAACCTGACACTTAAGGATGCAGAGGTTAATTATGTGCCCCGCAATCTTACGTTTAGCAAGTGCAACGGAGAGGTGCTTTTTTCGAATAACAGCCTGCTGGTAAGAGACCTGCAGTGCGACCTGAACACGAACCATTTTAAAGTAGAAGTTGTTGGTAAAAACATAAACTCGTTGGCACGAACCGACCTTCCCGGACAGGCCGCCTTGCTTTGTTCTGTATTCACACCCGACCTGGATTTGAACGATTTCAGATCTTTTTTCCAAACAAGAAGAACTGCTACAACCATAAAGAAAACAAGCAATAATAAAAAGTCGCTGGTACAGTTGGACGACGCATTGCAGAACGGCACCCTCGATATGAATTTGAAGGCGAATTCAGTTCACTTGAACCGCTTTGTAGCAAGGAATGTAGAAGGGCAGGTGAACTTTAATAATGATGATATTAATATAACAAAAGTCGCTTTGCAGCACGCCGACGGAACGCTCAACATGCAGGCTAATATTCATCATGTAAGCGATACGTACGATGACGCTTCTGCAAAAGTTGTTTTGAGCCATATCAACGTACAGAAGCTGTTTTATGCATTTAATAATTTCGGCTTGCAGGGACTCACATCTAAAAACATTACCGGCATTTTGAACATGAGTTCTAACCTGAAACTGGGTTTTGATAACAAAGGAAACGTTATCCCGAAATCGATGCTGGGCAATTTGTTTTTCTCAATCCAGAATGGCTCGCTGCAACATTTCGAACCTATTAAGAACATTCAAAAGTTTGCACTAAAAGATCGTGATTTGGACAATATCCAGTTTGCTGAACTGAAAGACAGTCTGGAATTGAAGAAGGGCGAAATTTATATCCATCGTATGGAGATAGAATCTAGCGCAATAACGGCTTTTGTCGAAGGCATCTACAGTTTCGGCGACAACACAAACATTAGTATTCAGGTGCCGCTCAGCAATTTTAAAAAGCGGGATGATGACTATGAAGTAAAAAATAAAGGTGCCAACCGCAAAGGTGGAGCCAGTGTGTATTTGCGGGCAAAGTCTGATGGAAAAGGTGGTGTAAAGTTTGGTTTGGATCTGTTTAAAAAACTGCGCGGCGATGACTTTGAGGATCAGTTTAAAACCGATTCCGAGAAACAGTAATCATTACATCATTTGTTGAAGCCTTCAATATATGCCTCAATCACTTTGGGATAGTAAGTATGTTCCAATGAATGAATACGTGCAGCCAATGTTTGCGGCGTATCAGTAAGCAATACAGAACAGGAAGCAGCGAACACAATCGCACCGTTATCGTACACTTCGTCTACCACATGAATGGTAATCCCGCTTTCCTTTTCGCTTGCCTTAATTACAGCTTCGTGAACAAAATTTCCATACATTCCTTTGCCGCCATACTTGGGTAATAAGGCAGGATGAATGTTCAGAATCTTTTGCGGAAATGCTTCGATCAGGGAAACCGGAATTTTCCATAGAAAGCCTGCAAGAACAAGAAAATCTATCGCTTTTGCTTTCAATTCATCAATGTAATAATCGCCTCTGAAAAAAGTTTCCTTTTCTATCATCAGAACAGGTATTTCATTTTGCTTAGCGATTTGAATCACGCCTGCGCCGGGCTTGTTGCAAACAATCAATTCCACGCTGATTGAATGGTGATGTTTGAAATAAAGAATGATTTTTTCGGCGTTACTGCCTGCACCCGAAGCAAAAATGGCAATCCGTTTCATGCGTTTTTGTTGCGGCAAAAATAAGCGGAAAGAAAGCGATAATTTCTGAAGTGTTTAATTGCTTTTCTTTATAACAAAGCTTATACTTGATTGCGATAACTTGCAGCTTCAATCCGGCATATTCATTCATATTACTAAGACATGGATATTTTTCTTTTCAAGAAATTAGTCTTCTTTTTACTGCTTTGTGTATTGTATGTTTCGTGTCAGCAAAAACAGCAACAACCCGATCTTTCGCAATTAATTTTATCACTAAAAGAAACCGGTGAATTAGTAACAACAGAATATACGCTCACCAAAGTAATTCGCGCGAGCGACGACCAAACTTGGTATAAAATCGGCGACCGTAAAATACTTATCAGTTGCGAAGCAAACCTGAAAGCCGGCATTAGTTTGCAAGACGTTTCAAAGGATAATTTTGTCAAAGAAAACGACACTACGCTGCGCATCACCATGCCTCATGCAAAGCTGTTCAGCCTTAGCATTCCACCCGATAAAATACAGGTTGCTTACCAGGAGATTGGTACATTCAGAGATCCATTTACGGCCAGTGAAAGGGAGCAATTGGTAGCCCAGACAGAGCCACAAATCAAGTCATTGGTTGCTTCGCTTGGCATCCTTCAAAATGCCGAAACCAACGCTACCGTTTTTATAAAGCACCTGTTTCAGCAGGCGGGGTTTAGGGAAGTAAACATAACTTACCAATAAGCAAGCGATGAGAATAGAAAGAATCAAAAATATTTTCTTATTAGCTATAGTTGCTGCTTTATTTGTTTGGTTATTTATCAAGATAAAAAGCCTGCCGTCTGTGTCTGAATGGTTTGCGCCCAAAAACGTAGTTATCCAAAATTCACCGGTTGTTATAAAGCAAATACAAGCTTTGTCGCAATTGATTACAGTATCGATGTACGAAGAACTTGTGGTTGACAGCAACATTAATAACACTGCATTTCTGCCCGTGCCTTTGCTCCCTCGCATCGCCATTTACAACAATGAAAAAATATTGGTGATCATTGGTAAAGTAACGACACATACAGGCATCGATTTGCAGAAGATGGGCAACTTTAGCGTCAGCAGCAGCAAAGATTCAATTCATATTATATTGCCGCAAGCCGAAGTGCTGGATGCTATCATCAACCCGTCTGATGTAACGGTGTTTATAGAAAAAGGAGAGTGGTCTAATGAAGCGGTTGCAAGCCTTAAAAACAAGATACAACGCATAGCCGTAGCCGATTCGCAAAGCCGTGGATTACTAATGCAATCGGAAAACAAAGCGAAAGAAATATTGACCCGTTTCTTTACGGCAGCCGGTTATAAAATTGTGGTAATCCAGTTCGCAACAGGCAGCCTGCAAAGGGATGAATAGAACTAATCATTTTCTATTTCTCCATTTATTGGTTGATCTCGATTTCTTAATTCTTACCGCATTGCTTGCAACTTTTCTGCGTTGTACAAATTAGTAAATTGCTCTTCGCAAAGCTTGCGTATTGTATTCATATACTACACGCGGCTCACATCGCAATTCACTTAACGCTTTCCGCACGCAAGAAGCTGGTAAATAAAAAGTAAAATCATTGTCACCGCATTGCTATTCTCATCCCTTTTCTTGGCGTAAACCCTATTGTGGCTTATTTTTACAAACTAATCTACCAAACAGGTGGACTAATTGTTTTGAAACATGCAGCAAAGCCGAAAAGTGATTTTTATTGGTGCTGGTCCCGGCGATCCTGAGCTTCTTACCATCAAAGCGGTAAAGGCTTTACGCGGTGCCGATGTAGTGATAACAGACCGTTTGGTAAGCGAAGAAATTATAACAGAATATGTGCCTTATACAGCACAGGTTATTCCGGTTGGCAAGCAGGGTGGAAGCGGGCTTTCTACTTCGCAGGAAGAGATTAATGAATTGCTTGTTTCAAAGGCTATTCATTACCATAGCGTGGTGCGTTTAAAAGGCGGCGATGTATCTGTGTTTTCCAATATTCTGGACGAACTGCTGGCGCTGCACAAAGCCGGTATTTCGTATGAACTCGTACCCGGAATTACAGCCCTGTCGGGTGCTGCGGCTTACACCGGCGTTCCACTTACGGCAAGAGGATATGCAACTGGCATTCGGATTTTAACGCATTATAACAACACGTTGATTGCAGAAAGCGAATGGAAAGAAATGGCGGGTATGAAAGACACGCTTGTCTTCTATATGTCAGGTGCATCGTTGGTAAATGTAGCAACCAACCTGTTGCAATATGGTGCTGATGCAAACACACCTTTTATTGTGGTGGAGCAGGCAACCACGCCTAATCAATTTGTGCATTCCAGCACTTTGCAACAATTTATCGAGGGCAATCAAGCTATCAGTTTCATTAGTCCTTCTCTGGTTATCATAGGTAAGGTTGCAGGTTTGTATCCTCGCTTTGCGTGGCTGCCCAACAACAAAGAGCGTGTCTCTTACTTTACCCCACTCGATGCAGTGACTGAGCTTTTTAATGAAGTAAAAAATGGAAATAATGTTAGCCGGTTCTAAGCTGAAAGCGTTTCGTGAACTGATAGCGGGCGCTACCCGCGAAGAGCTGATTTGGATCAGTGGGTTTGTAAGTGCGTTGATTGGTGATAATGAAACCAAAACGGTAACTGCAACTACAGCAAACTCAGCAGGGACAAGCGTTTTGGCGGGTTGCACAGTTGTGTATGGAACCGAAAGTGGTAATTCGAAAAAGGTTGCCAATGAGTTGTCTTCTAAGATAAAAAAACAAGGCTTGCCGGTAAAAACCAAAAGTCTTGATCAATACAAAACCACCGACCTTTCAAAAGAAAGTTGCTTGCTGGTGGTGATGAGCACACAAGGTGATGGCGAACCACCTGCGGCGGCTAAAAAGTTTTACGATTATTTATTGGATAATGATATTAAGCTGGACAAGTTGAAATATAGCGTGCTTGCATTGGGCGACACCTCTTATCCTCTGTTCTGCAAAGCAGGCGAAGATGTAGATGAACGCCTGGCTGCGCTGGGTGCGCAACGTATAGTGCCGATGAAGAAGTGCGATACTGATTTTGAACCCGAGGCACACGAATGGATTGATGAGTTGCTTAGCTCTGCAATGCAGGCTGGTACTGCATTGCAGCCTGCCGTTGCTAAAGCGAAACCTGCTTCTTCGGGTAAGAAGATTTATAACGGCAAGATTGTTACCAGCATTAACTTGAATGACAGGGAAAGCGCCAAAGAAACGTATCATATTGAGATTGCAACAGAAGATGAAATTCTGTATGAGCCGGGCGATTCTATCG
>CAZZZH010000064.1:0-18704 GCA_964658445.1 Ilyomonas sp. | reverse complement strand
AGAGGTGCTTTTCCTGTGGTATGATGATTTATACGGACACCAGGGAGAAAGAAGAAAACGCTATTTCGCATAAGTACCGCATACAAGCAGGCGATGAAGACATTGCGGTAAAGAAGAAATCCTTCTTCATTCATCATTTATAATTGTTCATCATTCCGTTCTCAAACTCTTTACAGGATTTGCAATTGCTGCTTTAACTGATTGAAAGCTTACTGTAAGCAGTGCAATAAAAACAGCTATACAACCTGTAAGAACCAATATCCACCAGCTTGCCGTCGTACGATAAGAAAAGTGAGTGAGAAAGGAATTCATAAACAGCCATGCCAGCGGCGATGCAATAACGATGGCAATAACAATGAGCTTAATAAAATCTCTTGCTAATAAACAGGTAATGCCCGATACGGTTGCACCCAACACTTTGCGGACACCTATTTCTTTCGTGCGATTCTCGGCCATGTAAACTGACAAGCCAAACAAGCCCATACAGGAAATGAATATGGCTATAAATGCAAAGCCATTAATAAGAGCACCTGTGCTTTTTGCATGCTGAAATTTAAATGCATAGTCAATGTCAGCGAACTGTACTTCGGTTAAAAAGCCTGGATTATACTTTTTGATTACTGATTCAGCGGCCTTTAAATTTTGCGTAGAAGAATTACGTAAGCGAATGCTCACAAAATCGCCATTCTTATCACCCCGAACCATCAACGCATTACTGGCTTCATCTGCTTCACCAATCAGAAAATCTTTTACTACGCCGACAATCTTCCAGTTCAGATCTCCATCTTTAATAAACTGCCCGACAGGATTCTTTAAACCCATCAGTTGCAGTGCTGTTTCATTGACAAGGCAGGCAGCCGTATCGGCAGGATAGGTATTGATATCAATATCTCTTCCCTTTAGTAAAGTAAGACCGTTGGTTTTGATAAAATCTCCGTTAGTGGTTACCAGGTCAAAGGAAGTATTCTGACCGGTGTTCATGCCTGCCCATTTCAAACCTGTTATTTGTCCTCTTGACCTTGTAACAGGTGTATTGGATTCACAAACGGCTGTTGCAATGCCGGAACCGATCAGGTCATTTTTGAGCAGTGTATAATTCTTACGGATATCATCTGTAACATACTGATAGACCAGGTTCTCTTTTACATAGCCTGTTTCGCGGCTTTGTAAATAATTGTTTTGCCTTTGAAAAACGATGGTGAAGTTTATAAGGAATATGGATAACACAAACTGAACAATCACCAATAATTTCCGCGGTGTTACTAACGCACTGCTATTCGTTACAATTCCTTTTAACACCTTTACAGGCTTGAATGAAGAAAGATAAAATGCAGGGTAGCTGCCTGCCACAAACCCGGTGAACAGGATAAAGCCAATGGCAAGTATCCAAAAGCTTGCAGAAGCATAAGGAACGAGTAAGTGCACATTGGCCAGTGTGCTAAAAACCGGTAATAAGAATTGTACAATTATCAGTGCAATGATACCCGCCAAAAAGGCAATCAGAACGGATTCAGATATAAACTGAAGGATAAGCCCACGCCTTTCAGCACCCATTACTTTACGCACACCCACTTCCTTTGCCCGCTTTTCACTGCGGGCAGTAGAAAGGTTCATAAAATTAATGCAGGCGATTAACAGAATGATGCCCGCTAAACTGCCCAGCATGTATAGATTATCAATATTGCCACCGGCAGGAATAGCGTTTTCAAACCTGCCGTACAAGTGTTGTTTGCTAAAAGGATACAGAAAGGTTTGCGGTTTTTTTTGTCCTGCATTTTTGGAAACGAGGTTTGCAATTTGTTTATTTAAAAATGATATGTCTGTGTTGGGCTGTAACTGCACATACGTATTTACGTACAGGTTATCCCACGACGGATTTTCAATTCCTTTGGCCGGCAGAAAGTTCCAGGAAGTAAGATAGTCAAAGTGAAAATCGGTATTGTAAGGGAGGTTTTGAAGAACGCCGGTAACAGTAAACGGGTCTGTGTTATCAGCCGTGACCATTTTACCCAACGGATCTGCATCGCCAAAGAGTTTCTTCGCCAAATCTTCCGTAATAACAATTGAATGCGCGTCCTGCAAGGCAGTTTGTAAGTTGCCTTTCAATAAAGGAAAGCTGAACATACTGAGGAAAGACGCATCGGCATAATTTCCCTGCGCCTTCAACTTCCTATCACCGTAACCGAATACTTTTTCTGTGCCTGCCACTCTGGCTACAGCTTGTATTTGCGGGTAATCTTTTTTTAAAGCAGGGGCAAGGGATGCAGAAGAAACAAACCAGGCTTCGGTTTTATTATTTACTTCAATTTTTGTATAAGCGCTGTAAAGCTGTTCTTTGTTTTTATGAAACTGGTCAACACTCAGCTCATACCCGATATTCATAAGCAGCAGCACAGCACCCGCCATTCCCAATGACAAGCCGCTTAGATTAATGAACGAAAGACCTTTATTTTTTACTAAATTTCTCCATGCCGTTTTGAAGTAATTTCTAAACATAAAAGAGGTTTGAAGTGACAATTGATAAACACAAGACACAGGTAACTTTACTACTTTCCCAACGCTTATGCCATTGCTGAAATCCTTTGCCGCACTGTCTTTGGCTATACATCTAAAACAGAGGTGTTCACTATCGAACACTTTTTGTACGATTGTGCATGTGATAATCAGAGGTTGGAGAGTCGCCGAATGCGTAGAGTTGTTGAATGAGAGGTCTATGGGGGGGTGTCGTGTTTGCAGATTTGCCAAGGCATAGCCTTTGTTGATTTTGAGTTCGATCAGAAAAAGCCCGCAAAAGGAGTTGACAACCACAGACTGCCACACCCAACTACATGATAAGCCCCTCAGCCAAAAGGAAAGTAAGCACACGAACGGAGAACCTCACACCATAGCCATAGTAAGCAACCCAGGAAGCCATAAATAAGAGCAAGGAATGAGAGACCGGTGGCATGGAAACGCAGCGCCTCATAGCCAACACACGGATGTTACTGATGAAGACATTGAAACGAAAAATAGCTGGCATTTTTGCGGACTTTGGAGTTAGCTTTTTATATAAGCTGTCTATTCCTGATACACCGAACTTGTCTTTTTCAACCAGCAACATCTGGTCTCTTCTTAATCTTTTTTAGCGGGTTGGTATTGTATGATATAAAGATAAGCTGAGTTCCCTTTCGGTTTTGATAATTGGGAAATAGAAGGCGGAGACCTCTTTTATCTCATCTTCAAGGTGCCCGTTGGAACACCTCGAAGAACGTGGGAATACAGTAGGTGAACTTAAAGTTACATCACGACCAAAAGCACTAATTTAAGTTTTTATACTCATTAGGCGTTACACCTACCTGTTGCTTAAAAAAGCGGGTAAAATGCTGAGGATATTTAAAACCCAATTCATAAGCAACTTCACTAACTGATTTGTGGGGATAAACTATTTTTTCCTTGGCAGCATCAATCATTTTCAGTTGAATATACTCCAGTGCAGACTTGCCTGTCTCTTTCTTAATCAGGTCACCAAAATAGTTAGGTGATAAATGCAGTTCACCCGCAAAATAAGCTACCGAAGGAATACCAATTTCTGATAGCTTTTCCGAGTTAAAATAATCATCCAGCGAATGTTCAAACCTTTCAAGAATACCGGTACCCGCATGGTCGCGCGTAATAAACTGGCGGTCGTAAAACCGAACACAATAGTTCAGGAGCAATTCAATATTTGCTACAATCAGTTTCTTGCTATGCTTGTCTATAGCGCGTTGAATTTCAAAATCAATCTTCCGGAAACAATCCAATACCACTTCTCTTTCATCTTCCGATAAGTGAAGCGCTTCATGCACGTCATAGGAAAAGAACGAATAGTCTTTCATGTTTTGCCCGAGTGATGTACCTCTGATTAAGTCAGGATGAAACAACAATACATGCCCCGATGGCTGATAATCCGCTTCATCTGCTTCAATGCTCACTACCTGACCCGGCGCTATAAATACCAGTGTTCCTGCTTCATAATCGTACTTGTTTCTTCCATACCTTATTTCACAGTTCTTATCATTTTTTAAAAACACTGCATAAAAATCAAAGCTTACTGCTTCAATTGAGAGATCCCTTTTCCTACGCCCGCTTTTCGACAAGTCAAGCACACTTACCAGCGGATGAAGTGTTTTATGATTTGCGGTAACATTATACTCATTAACCGTTGCTATGTTGTGTATTTTCTTCATGCCTGTTTTGCTTTTGCTTTCGCAAAGTTATTACATCGGTAAGCCGGTATACCGATGCCAAATCATAATCAGTAAAACTGGTAAGAGAATCAGTAATTGAGGTAATAACCTCACAAATAACGCCTGGTAGCTTTGCAGTATAAAAATAAAACATGGAAACAGTTGTCTTAAATAACGGAATTAAAATGCCCCTTTTGGGGTTTGGTGTTTACCAGATACCAGATGCAGAAGAATGCAAGCGAAGTGTGTATGATGCCATACAAACCGGTTACCGGTTGATTGATACCGCCGCTGCTTATCTGAACGAAGAAGCGGTAGGTAAAGCGATTACAAGAAGCGGTGTAAAGCGGGAAGAATTATTTATCACGACAAAGCTATGGGTACAGGATGCCGGCTATGAAAGTACAAAGAAAGCTTTCAAAAAATCATTGCAAAAGTTAGGTCTTGATTACCTCGATTTGTACCTCATTCATCAGCCTTATGGCGATATATATGGCGCATGGCGGGCAATGGAAGAACTGTATGAAGGAGGCAGAGTGAAAGCCATTGGCGTAAGCAATTTTCCCCCCGACCGTGTGATGGATTTGATCGTTCACAACAAAGTAGTTCCTGCGGTCAATCAGATAGAAACCCATCCGTTTCATCAGCAAATTGACACGCAAAAATTCTTGCAAGAAAACAAAGTTCAGATCGAATCGTGGGGACCGTTTGCCGAAGGCAGAAACAACATCTTTCAAAACGAGTTGTTGCTTTCCATTGCCGGTAACTACAACAAATCGGTAGCGCAAATTATCCTACGCTGGTTAATACAAAGAGGCGTGGTTGCCATTCCAAAATCGGTTCGTAGAGAACGCATGGAAGAGAACTTCAACATCTTCGATTTTGTGCTCAGCAATGAGGACATGAGTGTCATTGACACACTTGATACAAAGGAAAGTTTGTTCTTCGACCATCGTAATCCTGACATGGTAAAGTGGTTGGGCAATGCAAAACTTGATATCTAAATAAATAACCATCATTCACTACATAAACATGTCACCAAATGAAAAAGCTCGTTTTACTATTCACATTTTCACTCATTTATTTTTTACCGAAAGCACAAACTATGAAAGATATCAATGCCCGTATCAGCGAAATAGAAGACCGCATGGCTATCAAGAACCTGGTGGATACGTTTTCCATTTTAGCCGACCAAAAAGAAACCGGAAAGCAGGGCTTTTTGTTTACCGAAGGTGCGACTTCAGAAACCTTTATCAATGGTCAATCTGTTTCTAAACTACAGGGAAGAAAACAATTGAGCGATGCCTTCGGTGCGTTCCTCAGCCGTTTTGAAACGGTTTATCACATCAACGGGCAGCAAACGCTAACGCTGGATGGCGATAAAGCCTCCGGCATTTCTTATTGTGCGGTAACACTGATTGGCACCGAAAACGGCAAGAGGCTGAAAACATCGATTGGTGTTTATTATGACGATGACTATGTAAAACAAAACGGTCATTGGCTGATTGCAAAACGCAAAGCCACATTTGCCTGGCAGGATAAGCAACCGTTGGCACAGTAGTTTCACATCATCGATAACAGGTACAATAATTTTAGAACAATAAAAATATAATAATGCAGAAAAGAACATTAGGAAAATCAGGTCTCGAAGTATCAGCCCTTGGTTTTGGTTGCATGGGGTTAAACTTCTCTTACGGAACAGGTTTGAGTAAAGAGAATGCCATTGCCATCATTCGTGCAGCAGTAGAAAGAGGTGTTACCTTTTTTGATACCGCTGAAGTATATGGACCATTTACCAATGAAGAAATTGTTGGTGAAGCCTTAGCACCTTTTCGTAATGACGTAGTGATCGCTACTAAGTTTGGGTTCAACATTCAGAACGGAAAAATGGCAGGCGTAACCAGTAAGCCGGAGAGTATTAAGAAAGCGGTAGAAGGCTCACTGAAAAGATTGAATGTAGAGGTAATTGATTTACTCTATCAGCATCGTGTTGACCCGAATGTACCAATCGAAGAAGTTGCTGGTACCGTAAAAGAACTGATTCAACAAGGAAAAGTAAAACATTTCGGTATGAGTGAAGCGGGCGCCCAAACCATTCGCAAAGCTCATGCCGTGCAACCACTCACTGCCTTGCAAAGTGAATACTCAATATGGTGGAGAAAGCCGGAGAAAGACATTATACCAACACTGGAAGAACTCGGGATAGGTTTTGTTCCTTACAGTCCGTTAGGCAAAGGGTTTCTTACCGGAAAGCTCAATGAAAATATAGAGATTGCAGACAACGATTTTCGCAAAATGCTTCCCCGCTTTTCACCTGAAGCCATGAAAGCAAATCAATCCGTTGTTGACCTCTTAAATGAAGTTGCCAAACAGAAGAATGCAACACCCGCACAAATCGCACTTGCCTGGTTATTGGCACAAAAGCAGTGGATTGTTCCTATACCTGGCACTACAAAATTGCATCGGTTAGAAGAAAACCTTGGTGGGGCAAATGTTGAACTGACACCGGAAGATTTACAACGGATTGAAGAAGCCAGCGCAAACATTCAAATTGAAGGAGAGCGTTACCCGGAAGCTTTGGAGAAGTTGACAGGTTTATAAACCTGAATATTTTACGAGAATAGTTTGTAGTATAACTATTTAGAAAGATGGGTAAAAAATGTAGAGGATGAAAAACGTAATTATCATAGGTGCAAGCGGAAGTCTTGCACCTTATATTATCGAAGAATTAAGTAAGCAGAAAGATGTTCATCTTACCCTGTTTTTGCGGAACAAGAACCGCTTGCATAATAGCAGCATTAACGATGTTGCAATTGTTGAAGGCGATGTGATGGACTACGCAAAACTTAAAGAAGCCATCAAAGGTCAAGACATTGTTTACGTGAACCTTGCCGGCAATTTGGAAGCTATGGCAAAGAACATTGTAAATGCAATGAACGAAACAGAAGTAAAGCGAATCATCGCTATCAGTTCCATTGGCATTTATCAAACACCATTACGTCCCATATTGCAGCCGTATCGAAAGCTGGCAGATATAATTGAAGCCTCTGGTCTTGACTACACCATTTTACGTCCTGATTGGTTTACCAATAGTAATGAAGTGGATTATGCGTTAACAAAGAAAGGAGAACCGGAAAAAGGTACCGCTATTTCACGAAAAAGTATTGCTGCCTTCATGGCAACAATCATTGCAAATCCAGGATTATATAAAAATGAAAATTTGGGAATCAGCAAACCCAATTAGCATACAATAAAGACTTTTAAACTTCGCATAAGCAATCGAAGAGATTGCATTTACGTCCCTGCCTTTTGGCAGGGACTTTCGTTTACCTACACACAAAAGAGGTTTCGGCTTCCCGCTTACGATTGATGGAGTTTGAATATGATGGGAAGGAAAAAGGATACCATACACTAACACCACATATTCTAATGCACGTTGATTCTATTGTAGAATTGAAATATAGTAATTTGAAATCAATACGTTTATAATGACTACTTCTTATTGAATGGCTTTATCAGTTTGAATGCCGCAATGTCACTTAGCCAACACCTATAAGCCATGAAGGTAGACATTGCGAAAAAGAAAAGATAAATTGAAATACAAATGTTCAGTCTATGTTCGTAAGCCCCTATAACGCCAATGCAATGTTGTACGTTCGCCTTTTTAGCTGTGTTTCTTTACCCAGTCTAAAATGTCATTCATTACAATTTCTTTATCCAAATCATTTAATAGATCATGATAATGCCCCTCATAAAACTTAAGGGTTTTATTTGTTGAGGTAGCATTGTCATAAAAAAATTGGCTCCCACTCGGTTTAGTAGCTTTGTCATCCGTTCCATGCAAAATAAAAACGGGCAAAGTGATTTTGGAAAATTCTTTCTCTAACCTTTCATCAGCTTTTACTAATTGTTCCATTGATTTACTTGGTTGCGATTCATCTGCAATAAATGGGTCATTATTCATAACAGCCACGGCTTCAGGATCACGGGAAAAATCTTCATTTTTAAGTTTTATGGTATGCAGATGTGGTGCAATATGACTTACACCCTTTAAAACCGATAATGCAAAATCTGGTGCAGGTACTTTAAATGCGAAGCTTTCACAAATCAATCCGTTCAATTTTTCTTGATGTTCTAAAGTGTAAAGACATGCCAACACCCCACCGGCACTGTGTCCTAATATAAATATTGGTAAATTCGGCTCCGCTTTTTTAGCAAGTTCAACCACATAATCAATATCAGTAACTGCATCATAGATGTTATCGGTATAAAATCTTTCACCTTCAGATTGCCCGCGTCCCTGTTGGTCGGGTGCATAGACTGCATAATTTTGAGCAGTAAATTGTTCTGCGGTCCATTGGTAGTAATTGCTGTGAGAATTTAAGCCGTGAGCGATTACAATTATGCCTCGGGTGTTTCCGTCAGGCAGCCATGTTCTCATAAAAATGTTAAGTCCAGCCTTGTTTTGGAAAGTAGATGTTAGTGATTTCATGTTCTATTTTTTTATTGATTAATGATTTTTTTAAGGTGACTTACAACGGCTCACTGCTTGCCGAAGTAGCGGCATTCAGAGTTCTGTCAGTTCAAATATAGCTATATCGTTCAATAGAAAATCTGTCTTTGAATGGCTCCCGTCAGCCACTATTTTGGCAAGCACATGTTGTGCGTTCGTGCTTTACTATCGTTTAAATGTCAGTAATATTCTTATTAAATTCATCAATGGTTTGCTTGATTAATTGCTCTCTATTTCTTTGACTCTTTCCTTTCATTATTTTAATGTCTTCTTCGCTTGCTCTAAATCCTTCATAATATGTTTTTTCTGACTTATTGTGGTCATAGCAGATAGCTTTATGAATTGTCCATTTGTTTGCATTATTTAAATCAAAAAACGTCATGTCTACGATTCCTGAATCAAACAAATGAGTTTGGTCAATATTTTTGTATTCAAATTTTAAAAGGTTTCCCTCGCTAGAAATCAAATGTCCTCTAAATGAACCTTCATACTTTCCATCATATTTATAGTTGTCTCCATCGTATCGTAAATCTTCGCCATCAAAAAATATTTGTGCAAAAGTGAATACAGCACTTTTATCCTTTAGTTGCGTTATTTTTATCCAAAAACCTTCTGATTGATGCGATACAGCCCTAAGTCTACCACTATGAACAGAGGTGATTTTTGCGACTGTTAGCCCTGCCCAGAGCAAACCCAATAAAACCTGAGAACAAGCAAGCAATCTTGATGCTCCTACAGGTCTGATGTCTCCATAGCCTAATGTCGCTTCTGTAACGATACTGAAATAAATTGCATCACCAAATGTAACCGGAGCAGCACGACCGTTTTCTGATGGTGTTATTATGCCTTGTCCAGGAAGTAACTTTGATAAAGCCAAATAACTTACAGCAAAAACTAATGTCAGCGTTATAGCAAACACAATTAAATGCCTACCTTTTGTTCGGTCTATAAACGTGTATAGTTCTTTAGTAAGTGTCAAATCGGTTTCGCTATATTAAAATTAATCTCGTAGTTATTGTAGCATGACGCACAATGGCTCACTGCTTGCTGTCCGGAGCGGAAGTAGCATTCCGCCTGCTCAAATGTAGAGAGAAAGATGAAAAGAGAGGTGATGCTGATTGGCTTGCGTCAGCCGCTATGGCAGCAAGCATGTGTTAGGCGCAGACTTTTGAAGTCACTCAGCTCTGAATTGTGTCAAGGAATTCCAATATTTTCCCATTTGTCCGCGGGCATCCATAGCTTTTCTATCAATGGTATCCGGCAGCTTATCATTTTGTTCATTTACAATCTTTTTATCGAAACCTTTGAAAGTACTTAGCCTTTCAAAAATCCAGTCCCACCTTGCATAATAGTTAAACATCCAGGTCAGTTCATAATCAATTCTATTGGTGTCAATAAATGCTGTTAAGTTGATAAAGATTTTATTTTCCACTTCTTCGTCTAAATCAGAGATGCCTGTCAGATAATTTGGTTCCGATAAAGCATACCATTGAATAAAAAGTCCTCTTTTTAAAGCTTCAATGTCAGCGTATGAGAGGTCAGTATATAGCCGATGCACTTTTCTATAAGCTATAAAAACCTCCCTTAACTGCTTGTCTGTGTCCATAGTTTGAACTTGACGATATAAGTCAATCGCTTTAGAATATAACTCGTCTTCCTTCTGTGCTAATTCTTGGAGTGTCATGTTGATTTGCGCCTAACTCTCAAATATATGCAACTCCTGCTATCAGACTGTTATCATAGTGCAGGCAGACTTATCCATATTATTATGCGATTGTTGTCAACAGAGCAAGGAAGCTGGACCAAGAAATTCATCACAAAACGGAATCTTTGCAAACGTTCCTGCCAGGCGAAGATGCCATCTATACAGAGAGTGCCGGAGTACGCTCTACGCTGAGTTTGAATAGTCCAAAGCTGTTACAGAAGAGCGGCGCAAGCACAGCATATGCCGATTGACAACAAGCTACGATGAGTAAGGGCAGCTATGGTAAGCTAATATTTGTTTCAAAGTAAGTGCAACTGATAAGATTTCGGTTCGATGGGGACACCGACCGATAGGGAAAGTGACATACTTCGCTTAGTTGGGGAAGCCTTGTAAAGTAGTTGCTGAGGATAGATAGAGGTTACATGGACTTTCCGTGGGCTTTACCCTGAGTAACATCAGTATAAGGTCGGTGTAATGCCGGTATAAGGTCAGTATAAGGTCGGGGAAGAAAGGATAAAAAAAGGTGCTTTTGGAGTACCCTTAGTATAGGGTATGCGGCAATGATGTAAAGATACCCATTGTTCTTTTATCGTTGTTGTTTTTTATAGCAATGCCTGCCGGATGATGTGTAGGAATATGACCAGATATCATAAACACCACCATATGGCAGCGTGAAGGAGCTACGCCGGGCGCCAAAGTTTAAAAAGTAGGACAAACACTATGTAGCCCAAGCTACTACAGAAGATTGGCGGAAGTACAACCATGCGCCGAGTAAGAACATGCTACGATGAGTACGAGGGAAGAGCCGGAGACAAATTACGCTGAGATAAAAAAACGGGCTTCGCTGTAGAAACAGCGAAGCCTTTTCGATTGCTTGCCATATAAAAAGTTAGACTAATATTTTAGCGGTTCCCAACATAAAAAACTCGTTAGCTACCGCTAAGGTATAGCGTATTTACCAATAGTTGAAACGTTTAAATTTATTTTTGACAATTTTTTCTACCGCCCTTTTCGGTAGCTTTAAACAGGCAACTTCTCATAGCTAATGAACAAAACTGCTGATAAAGACATTGCGGCGAAGGAAATAAAAAAAACAGGGCTATACGTGAAGCCCTGTTCAAATCCTTGTCATTAGGAAGCTGTAAACAGCTTAGCCGCTGATGGTACAAAAATACTATTCATTTTGGAATTGTTTATTCTACCTGCCATACTACTTCATGCGCTTCCTGCGGCAGCGGAATTTCCAGCTTTTGCAACATCCTTTGCAGTGCGGCTGCCGGCACTGCATGTTCACGGTTACTATTTTGTTTTAACCAGATATTATACGGACGCTCGATGTAGACAATGGTAACTTTTGCTTTGTAAGTGGTAAACAAATCAATCAACTGGCTACGCATCTGGCGGGTAATGTTCGTTGCATTCCAGACAAACGATTGCTCTGCACGCAGATATTGTTTTGCCTCTTCTTTAGCCTGCTGTGCTAACCCAGCCATTGGCTGATTTGTCTTCGGGCTTTAGTTTGTGTTTTCGCCTGATATCATCTAAACTAACAACGGGATACCCTTTATAATGCTGCTGACTATACTTGTCTTTTCCCATGCCCGGCAAGGCAGATAATAAGACCACTTCACAAGTTGTGTTATCAAACGGTATGTAACCCGGAGAAGCGTCTTCTTTACTAAAATAGTGAAAGCGGGCAGCCCGGAGGCAAAAGCCTTCGGGCTATTCCAGCAGCCCTGCTCCATGCAGTAGGCATCGAAGAAATCAATGCGTTCCAGCAGTTCTTTTTTATCCCTGCAAATCCTGCCTTCTATATCAGCCCTTGCCAGCATGGATAGCAATGGCATATCCACCCGGAACGAGGCTTCGATTGCAGCCTTTTGGGTGTCTCTTTTTTCAAACAGCCAGAGTGGTAAACCGTGATAACGCACTAAAGCGGCGATTCCTTCGCGAATCGCAAACGGTGTTGGTATCTCAGTAAACAGTATCTCCCTTGCGGTGAATTCACCGCGCTTTGCGTGACCGCGTGATGTAATGCTGCCATCATTTTCGATAACGGTAGTGCTGCGTTTTTCCACATCGTGGAGAAGCGCGGCTGCCCAAAGGATTTCCTGCTGTTGCAAAGGAAGTGCTGCAAAGGCAGGATTGCTTTGTAAGGCAGCCAATACCATTTGGGTATGTATGGCTACATCGCCTTCTGCATGATGTACCGCATCCTGCGGTATTCCCTTCATATCAGCAACCCAGCTAAACGCCCCTTCCAGATGCTGCCAGTTTTTATTGTATGATAATGTCCACATTGTCTTACTGTTTTTGATTTGTAGTAACCTGTAGTTATTACTCTTCTCCTGTTATGAATGACTCTCTTTTCGTTCCCATTGCAGAGGAGCACGCTTCCAATGGCGTGTCCAGTGCCCGTCTGTTTTTACATGCCCTTTGCGAACGTATTTGAATACATTGTTTGCAAAGTCTGCGGTTGCGTATTCTGCTGTATTGCGGCTGACAATGCCTTCCATTGTACACGCTTTGCCATCTGCCGCATCCATTGACTGCAATGTGCTGTCTTGCTGTACCCAATCCAGAACGGTTTGTTTATATGCCGGTTCCCCGATAGCAGGCGTTACTACCTGCAGTTCGGGCACATGGGGAAAGCCGAATGCGGCAGCATACCATTTTACTTCTTCCCAGCTTAGCCAGGTATCAAGATAACGAACGGCAAAGAGATAGAAATGATGCTCCAGTTTTTTGTATTCGATGGAATGAATGGCATAGAGGTTTTCGCCAAACAATTCCAGGTCGCCCAGGTCGTTCTTTAATAATTCCCACTGCCGTCGGATCTCTTTTGTCCATGGAGACGTGGTGGGTGCCGCATGTGAGCGGGCAAAGACACCAAGTTTGCCCAAGCAATTGTTTTCGCCGTCCAGTTTCTCGGTGTGTACAATTTCAGGTATCTGCTGAACCAAAGACCAATAGTTATGTTGTATCCTGTCGTCGCTGGTAGTACCCGGAGAAAACGGGTAGTGATACGTGCGACCGTATTTTGTTGAAAGGCTCATCGTATTGCATTGTAACGTGACCAATCTTTACACATCGTGAAGCACAGACGCAATAGCTGTGCTGTTTAACAATGTAACTGATTGAATAAATAGAATGGTGTGACTTGTCGCGTAAGAGTGGCGACTACGGAGCGTAATATGGAAGAAAGAATTACATGACCTTAGGTACGATTGCCCTATAGTGAACCGGCAACAGTAAAGCGAAGATATAAAAAATTGATTTCTCATTTATCTTTAATCAAAAATCCGGATGCCTGTACGGAAAGCTATTGCTGATAGCGAGGGGGTTTATTTCCTGACCTTTTCCTGTGCAAGGTGGCTTCCTTTATTTACGCTAACCAGTGGCTATAATATTGTATATCAGTGGTTCGATTATTTAAAAGCACAAGGACATTCTATTGTTGGTTATGTGATTATGCCACATCACGTTCATGCTGTTATTGCGTTTAGCAATACCGGCAAGCCACTTAACACTATAGTTGGTAACGGTAAGCGGTTTGCCGCATACGAGATTGTAAAAAGACTAACAGATAAAGAGCAAGTGCAGATGCTGGAGCCTATGAAAGAATGGGTGAATGCTACCGACAGGAAAAGGAACAAACAGCATGAAGTGTTTGAACCCTCCTTTGATTGGAAAGCATGCAGAACGGATGCTTTTATCCAACAGAAGCTCGATTATATGCATTGGAACCCATGTAAAGGAAATAAGCTGGCAGAAAAACCAGAAAATTATGCGCACAGTTCAGCGCAGTTTTACATTACGAACAAACAAGGTATCTTTGGAGTAATGAGCTTTATGGAGCTGCAGGATGTTGATTTGACTAAGAAGCTATGAATGCCGCAGAGTCCCTTAGCCATCACACAAAGCCATAAAAGGAGACTCTGCGGAGAAGGAAAAGGTAAAATATTTTATAGTTAGTATAAAGGAATTTCGAAGAAGACATTGTGACAAAAAAAAAGGATGGTGTCACTTGCGGCGTTTGTAAAAAGTGAACGGCAGATTGTAAGTGAAATATCCAATTCGTTCGGTTGCGTGGCTTTGAGCCAGACAAAGTCTGGCTTTTATTATAACTCCATAGACGCCCTGCGGAAGTCTACGGAGAGAGGGGTAGATGAAATCTACTTCAGAAGTCCAGCATAGATGCAATCTATGCTGAGGAAAAGAGTGGTCAATTAAACAGTGAAGCTTGGTTACCCTATTCACTTTCAAATAAAGTTCATGATTACGAACGAAGTATTAGACGTGCATTTATGGCTGATGCACCCTTTATATTTGAATAGTATGATGAGCCAATTGAGGCAGATGAAGACGGAGGTGAAATTGTAGGAGAAGATTCTTACTTCGAAATTTACAGCAGTATCTTTTTCTGTGAAATTGTTGAAGAAAATAATGGTTATAAAGTTCAAAACCTTAGCCCTTGGGAGGTTGACTATGATTTCATAAAACCAATGACCCAATTCCATGGATTTTTTAAGAGACTATATGACCACATGAATATTGAGGTAAAATAACACCCTTAAAAATAATTTATGAATTGCAAAAGCCTTTCCCTGCAAGCCACCGCACAAACGTCGCTGCCCTCACGCACGTATGCCATCGCAGCAGCCATGTTTCAGCTAGGCTTCTTTAATAGCCAAACCGCTGCCCCGCATAAATATTATTAGAGGCAAGTATTCACTATTATTCACTTACAGGTAAGCTAAAATAAAAAATGCTTCCTTTTCCCACTTCGCTCTCCACCCATATTTTGCCATGATGATGGTTGATGATCTCGTAGCAGAGATAGAGCCCGATGCCGAAGCCTGCTACAGAAGTTTCAGCATTATTGTTCACGCGGTAATAACGGTCAAAAAGCTTGCTTTGGTCTTCTTCTCTAATACCAATGCCTTCGTCTCTCACACTTACGGTTGCCACGCCGCCATCATTTATGCAGGCTACGTTAATGAGTGTATGAGAAGGTGAATACTTTACCGCATTACTAATGAGGTTGTTAATCACCTGCCCTATCTTATCCTTATCAGCATTTACAAAAGTTTCCTCTACGGGTGCAAATTGGATGCGGTGCGTATTGTACAAAGAAAGTACTTCTTTTTCAGCTTCCCTCACCAGCATCGCCATGTCAAAGCGTTGTTTGTCTATATGTATTTTACCCGATTCAAAACGTGATACATTGAGGAAGCCGTTAATAAGGTTCGTCATTTTACTCACCTGTTTGTTAGCCTTCCCAAGCATGTCAGCGGCCAATACATCTTCATTACTTTTTAATTTTACTAGTTGCAGATAGGCGCTTAGCGAGGTAAGCGGCGTTTTTAATTCATGGCTCACCATACCAATAAAATCATCCTTACGCTGCTCTTCTTCTTTAATACGCTGGATATCAATAGTAGCACCAACCCACATAATAATCTCGCCATCTGCATTCAGGACGGGTGAGGCTACATTCAGGTGCCACCGGTAATAACCGTTAATATCCTTAAATCGCAGTTCGCTTTCCAGCGCTACACCTTTAGCCGCGGCTTCCTCTAATTGCATCTGGAAGGTCTGTATTTCATCCGGATGCATCATTTGATAATACCCAAAATCTCGCAGGTCTTCAAAGCTCATTCCCGCGTAATCAAGCCACTGCTTGTTAAAAAAGGTAACTTCCCCGGTAGGCAGAGCGTTGCTAATTTTGGCAGGCAGCATATCTGCCAAACGCCTGAAATGCTGTTCGCTGTTCTCCAGCTCTTTATTAATTCTGATTTGCTTTGATAAAGCCTTATCCGCAAGTACCTTATCAGTTACATTCGTCGCCAGTTGTATAATATAATGGATGGTTCCATCTTCATTAAATACCGGCGTGTGGCTCGGGTCCCAATACCTTTGAATGAATTGGCCTGGGTTCTCGATATCAGGAACATCATACCTTTGTATACGCATATAATGCGGCTTCTTTGTTCTGAGCACCTCTTGCAGCGAAGCATTTATATTCTGCACGCCATCCCCATCTGGCAGGTTTGGGTTATCGGGAAAAGCTTCAAAAATATGCTTACCCGCTATCCATTCACGCTTGTTTTGTGTAGCCGTCAGGTATAAGTCGCTCGCCGTAAGAATAATAAGGTCGGGCGATAATATCAAATACATATTTGGCGCTGTTTCCAACGCTCGCAACACTTCCGGACCCGGTGGTTGATACGACATTTTCATTTGGATTATGATATCCTGTACAAAGTAAACAGAACAATTTAAACAGCTTGCAAATTATTACTGCTATAACAAACCTGTAAACATTAATAAAATCGGGAAATATAGAGCCGAATTATTTCATGCCTGATTGATTATCAAGCAAATGATGTAATAAGATTATTTTCTCTATCCCTCCATACATTATCATGCAAATTTTGGTACAATTTATAGTGTCACTACCTAAAAAGGTAATGAAAAGACTGTTCATAATTGACGATGATGAAGACATTTTGTTTTCCCTTAAATGCTGGTTTGAAAGGAAGGGCTTTCTTGTAGAAGTTTTCTCTTTGCCTGAGCCTCTTTTACAAGCTTTGGAAACTACCACACCCGGTTTAATACTTATGGATGTTAATCTGGATGACAAAGACGGCAGAGAAATTTGCAAACAGTTAAAGCAGGAACACCATTTGGTTTGCCCTATCATTTTATTTTCTGCAAACCCATTTGTATTAAAGGATTATAAAGCCTACCTCGCGGATGGTACAATTGAAAAGCCTTTTGGTTTAAAAGATATAACAACAACAATTACTTCATTTATAGACGTGAGCTAATGAATACATGATCTGTGATGAATGAAAATCAATTATCTGAGGAACAATTATTTAACCGCCTAGCTAATCGTATTGTTGGCTACTGGTATCGCTTTGATGAAGATGAGGTATTGATTTTCTCACTGGCAGAAGCGCCTGCTACTTTAACAGACGCCACTATTGTAACCAAAGGCATTCGTTATCCCGCCCTGTACAAGCTTGGGTTTCTTCCTGGCTGGTTAGCTTACCTTACCATCAGTCAGTGGGCATACCGGCAGGAAAGAATCATCGAGGTAATGACAAAAGATAAGTTGGTCTTAAAAGACAATACAAGCAGATTGATTATTTATGAAAGAAAAACAGATCAGAAATTTGTAGAGGCAGTAATCAATAGTGTTCCTGAGGAAGACGAACCATAACAAAAGGTTGATACACTTTAGGGCTGCCATATAATACCAGAATAACGAAAATCCGCTTAGTAGTGCCTCTGCAATCTATTGGGTTTTAAAATAAACAGTAAATTCAGAGCCCTTACCGGGTTCGCTTTGTAATGTTATCTTCCCGCCAGCTTTGGTTATATGTTCTTTTACTAAGTAAAGTCCCACGCCCGAACCTTGCGTATTACTGGGCAGCCGCACATATTTGGCAAATATAGCTTCCTGTTGGCTGGCGTCAATTCCGGCTCCATTATCTTTTACTGATAAAGTAATATACTCATTATGTAAAACGGTTGAAACCCATATCTCCGGCGCGCGGTCGGGAGATCTGTATTTAATAGCATTCAGCACAAGGTTGTAAACAATACTTCTCAGCTTCATGCGCGGAAAGTTTAGAATTTTGCGCCTTTCGTATAGCCTAATTCCTCTTGCAGCGTGGTTTGCGAATAAGCTTTCAACATCAGCAACAGGCAGAGGGGCAACAAACAGTTTTTCATTGGAGGCTAAGATAAGATAGAAACGAATAAAATAGCAGGCAACTGTTTAGAAACTTGGCGTAGATTCAGTTTCGGCTTAATGAGAGAGACATCAACTGGTAGAAGAATGTATATAGCAGCAAGCTACTTCAGAAGTCGCAAGTAGCGGATGCTACACCCAGCGCAATCCGTTTCATTAAAGATGATAAGATACGGGGAGTTGGAGTATAACCTACCATGAGTGCGGGGCTTCTCAGGCAGTTGAATGATGTAAGCAAAAGACATTCTTTGCTATCAAAGAACGGCAATGAAACACTGCCTTTTCCAGCCGAAAACAAAAGAACACAGATACGGATCATTGCGGGGGAAGATAACTTTCCGGGGGCAAGAGATTTCAGATAGATAACCGGAAGTAAAAAAGATCAAAAGTGGCGCTGACAAGAACAGGAATGCTTACCTGTATTTATACAGGCAGGGAATCAAGAATTGGTGAACGTGATGCAGAGGAGTAACCTAACTACGAGCTTTTAAAAATATTTTGATATTCTAACTGGCT
>CAZZZH010000063.1:8950-18773 GCA_964658445.1 Ilyomonas sp. | reverse complement strand
GTTACACCGCTTAGCCTCGGTATCGAAACGATGGGTGGTGTTATGACAACTATGATTAGCAGCAATACGACCATTCCTTCCAAGAAAACAGAAATTTTTTCAACGGCAAGCGATAACCAGCCCGGTGTGCAAATTCATGTATTGCAAGGCGAACGCCCTTTGGCTTCGCAGAATAAGAGCCTAGGTATCTTTAACTTGGATGGTATACCACCCGCACCGCGTGGCGTTCCTCAGATCGAAGTAACGTTCGACATTGATGCCAACGGTTTGCTGCATGTAAGTGCAAAAGATAAAGGCACCGGCAAAGAACAGAAGATTCGCATTGAAGCTGGCTCTGGCTTGAATAAGGAAGAAATTGAGAAGATGAAAGCCGAAGCAAAAGCCAACGAAGCAACCGATAAAGCCGCTCGCGAAAAGGTAGAAAAGATGAACCAGGCAGATAGCCTGATTTTCCAGACAGAAAAGCAACTGAAAGAGTTTGGTGATAAGATTCCGGCTGATAAAAAAGCCCCGATTGAAGCAGCGCTGAATAAGCTGAAAGATGCTCATAAGAGTGCTGATGCTTCAGCTGTTGATACCGCTATGACAGAAATGAACACCGCATGGACAGCCGCCAGCGAAGAACTTTACAAAGCTCAGGCTGCGGGTGGTGCTCAGCCGAACGGCTCTGCAGACAACGATTCTTCTAACAACAGCAACACTGGCGAAACCGTTACAGATGCCGAATTTGAAGAAGTAAAATAAGAGAATAAAAGTCTCATTTGAGGATAAATAGTCCCGGCATTGTCCGGGACTATTTTGTTAATATCAACCATTTAAAGGATTATTTAAGCCCGGTCGTATATTTAATTCCTACTTTGCGCGTTTTACTACTTTACGGTACGATTTTCCGTACTTTTTTTATTCTAATAAATAAAATTACATGATGCTTTTCGTAGCTGGCTTGGCTGGCGATTTTGATGACGTTGATTTGAAAGAGATGTTTGAGTTATATGGAGAAGTTGCTTCGGCAAAACTGATTACCGACCGCAATACGGGCAAGAGCAAAGGCTTTGGTTTTGTAGAAATGCCTAACGAGGTGGAAGCCAAAGAAACTATTGCTACACTTGATGGCGTAATGCTGCAGAGAAAGAAAATTTCGGTAAAAGAAGCGGAAGCCCAACAACCCCGCACCGGTGGCGGAAGCTACAACAGCGGCGGCTTTAATAATGGTAGAAGCTATAACAATAACAACACTGGCTACAACAACGATCGACCAAGGAAACCTTACTCCGGTGGCGGCAGTGGCGGCGGGTACAATAATGGTAGTAGCGGAAGTAGCGGGTATAACAGGGATAGAAACAACGACAACCGGAACCGTGACAACAATGGCGGCGACAGAGGCGGTTTTAATAAGCGCTATTAGTTATTATAGTACCGGTGTTTTACTAACTGTTTAGTAAATTTATTATAGGTAATTTATCTTTTTTAAAAGGCTTAGTGAACACTAAGCCTTTTTATGTTTTGAAAAATACCTTCTGTATTTGATTCTTTTGTAAAGAATATAACCAGTTGCTTAAAGAATAGGCAACGAAAAAGGAGCAATCGATATCTGATTTCTATTCATTAACTAACAAATAAAAGCCAGTAAAAAGCAATGTCTATTGGCAATAGATAGAACAAGCCTGTAGTATCCAGACTAAAAAAATGCTTATATTATCGCTGTATAAAAAAGCAAAGAATCTGAATTTCCATTACTTTACAAACCTCAAATAATAAGCCTATGCCAAGAAGTATTATTGCCGGGATCGGCATGTATGTTCCCCTGACTACATTTACCAACCAGGACATGACGAAGTATATGGACACCAGTGATGAATGGATTCAGGAACGCACCGGTATTAAAGAGCGCCGCTTTGCCAACCGCCTGGGCGAAACTACTGCAACAATGGGCATTGAAGCCGCAAAGATTGCTATAGAGCGTGCTGGTATAACGGCGCAGGATGTTGACTTTATCATCTTCGCTACCTTATCTCCTGATTATTATTTTCCCGGCTGCGGTGTCTTGGTCCAACGCGAAATGAAGATGAATGAAATTGGCGCACTCGATGTGCGCAACCAGTGCAGCGGTTTTGTTTATGCTATCAGTATTGCCGACCAGTTTATCCGGAGTGGCATGTATAAAAACATCCTTGTTATTGGTAGCGAAAAACAATCGGCAATCATAGACTACCATACCCGCAGCCGGCACGTCTCAGTTATCTTCGGCGATGGTGCAGGCGCCGTGATAGTACAGCCAACCGAAGACAAAAACAGAGGTATCTTAAGCACGCATTTGCACAGCGATGGCACCGATGCAGAAATACTGGCTTTACCAAATCCTGGGACACATGCCAATCACTGGCAGCAAGGATTGGCAGACTATGAGGAGGCTGAAATAGGCGAACTATTTCTTAGCCATGCCATGCTTGATAAAGGGCAAAACAAAACAATAATGGATGGGCAAAGCGTGTTCAAAAAGGCTGTAGTAAAATTTCCGGAAGTAATAAAGGAAGCGCTCTCTACAAACGGATATAATTCATCGGACATAAAGCTGTTGGTGCCGCATCAAGCTAACCTGCGCATCAGCCAGTATGTGCAAAAGAAGCTAAACCTACGGGATGACCAGGTGTTCAACAACATTCAGAAGTATGGAAATACTACAGCCGCTTCTGTACCTATTGCATTGTGCGAAGCCTGGCAGGAAGGCCGGGTTAACAAAGGCGACCTAGTTTGTCTGGCTGCATTTGGCAGCGGCTTTACCTGGGCAAGCGCCCTGATGAAATGGTAGAATCGCCGGCAATTACATTAAATAACACCTGCATGAGACGGCAGTAACATCGGTAGTACCGTCTCTCGTATAGAAGATTGTTGTATAAAATAATCAGCGTAGTTATCGGTTACCTCTTTTACGCTTTGCAGCAAAGCAGAGAATATAACAATGGGAACCTGAGATGAGAACCGTGTTTTTATCTGCCGGCAAAGCTCTTTCCCATTTTCTTTCTGAAGGTGCATATCCATAACAATCACATCGGGTAAGGCTTCCTGCAGAGCATCAAACAAAGACTTCGATTCGGAAAAAGTTCTTACATAGCAGCCCTTACCCATAAACCAACGGCTGAGCGACAAAAGAACCTCGAACTCATCATCTACTACATAAACTTTTTTCATTGCCAGCTTTGCCCGAAATTGGTAAAAACCATGCCATCAACCTGTGAATATGTTTTTTTTCGTATTAAATTCAAATTAAAAAGAAAGCGAAATAAATATGGGGCAAGAGATTAATTTGATATTGCTTTAGTGAACTCACAGAACTTTCCACAAATGCTTACTGCTTTAGTTTTCTTTATTAAAAATTTATTGCGACTGATATATTTGCCGTTGTTACAATCTTACAGTCATTCATGAATGTATTTGCCATCACAAAGCCGCCTGTTATTCAACTGCCGGTAGTGCTCAGCATTCCTCATACCGGCACTTTTATACCGGATGATATAAGCTTACAGCTAAAACAACAGTTACTGCCGCCCGACGATACAGACTGGTGGGTAGATGAGTTGTACAACTTCGCTTCCTCGCTTGGCATTCTCGTTATCAAAGCCCATTACAGCCGTTGGGTAGCCGACCTGAACCGCAACCCGGACGATACACCACTGTACAACGACGGACGTGTTATTACTGCACTTTGTACCAGTACTAACTTTAATGGCGAACGCATTTATAACGACGAAAGAACCCAAGTTGATGCTGAAGAAGTAAACCGCCGCCGGCACTTATACATCGAACCTTACCACCAGGCACTACAACAACTGCTTGATGAAGTAAAGGCACAGTTTGGCAGCGTGCTGTTATGGGATTGTCATTCTATCCGCCGCTTTGTACCGGCTATTCATCCCAAGCCGTTTCCCGATCTTATTCTTGGCAGCGCAGACGGTGCTTCGGCTTCACAAAAGATAATCAGCACGGCAGTTTCATTCTTTGAAGAAAGCCCTTATTCCTTCTCTCACAATTATCCTTTTAAGGGTGGCTATATCACAAGGCATTTTGGAAAACCAGAAGCGCACCAGCATGCTTTGCAGTTAGAAATGGTCAAGCCTTTATACATGGACGATGGAGAACAACATTATCACGTTGCGCGTGCGGAAGAAATAAGAAAGCTATTGATAACCGTTATTACTGCTTTGGGCACTAATCTGAAATAAAGGACTCTCCTTTATATCTAAACAAAAAGAGGAAACCTTTTGTAAAGGTTTCCTCTTTTTGTTTAGATATAACCCGTTTATTTTACCATAAAATGAACCAGCATTTTACCCCAGAACAGGTACACAATGCCCTGCGGGTCTATCACATACTTTAAGCGTTCGTTGTAAAAATTACCCTCCGTTTCCTGCATTACTTTTACCTGCAGGACATCCTGCACCATGTTTTGTTTATAGCTATATGCGCCCCAGGTGTTCCATACTTTATTAAAAATAAAAGTCCATTCGTTGCCATGCTTTTTGGCAAACAATGCATACCTGCCGGCGGGCAGTTTTTTGCCTTCAATGGTTACGTCTTTGTCTACGGCAAACGTGGTAGCCTCGTTGGCACCGGCGCGCCACAAAGTGTCATCATAAGGGTCAACTGTTTTACCAATTACCCGGCCTTTAATGGCAGGGCTGCCGTAGGTTAGCGTAATGGTAACACCGTTTTGAGTAGTGACAATCACGCTGTCGCGTGGGCTGGCTATGGGCGGGCGCTTGGCCGTATCGCTGATGTTGGGCGTTGGCTGGGCAAAGGTGGTAACGGCAATGCACAACGCGGCACCTGCCATCAGGGTCAGTAACAACTTTTTCATAGAGAATTATTTTGTGCAAGATTAAAACAATGTTCTTAAAAAGAAGAACCGGCATTCTCAATTAGAAGAGAAACCAAACCACAGGCTCAATACGTGTCTGTTTCTTTCTATGTTGTGCCTGCCTTTTGTTGCAACCCCCTCTTTCGTAGCAGGCTCTTACTGGTATGCTATTCGCTTCGTTTTTTGCCAAACATTGTGTAACCTATGCAGAACATTAAAACAAAAGGCTATGGAGCCAAAGGCTCTTTTATGAACACGCTGAAACGAATGGATTTTGAGAGGAAAGCGCCTAAAGAAGATGAAGTGCACATAGACATTCTCTACTGCGGTGTTTGCCACTCCGATCTTCACCAGGTAAAGAACAACTGGGGAAACACACTTTACCCTTGTGTGCCGGGGCATGAGATTGTAGGAAAAATAATCGCAGCCGGCAGCGGCGTTACTAAATTTAAAGTAGGCGATATAGTTGGCGTTGGCTGCATGATAGATAGCTGCGGACAGTGTGAACCTTGCCACCACGGCGAAGAAAATTATTGCCAGGGACCCAACAGCTTTACGGCTACCTATAATGGTTATATGAAGCCGCAGCCCGGCGTTGAATACAATACGTACGGAGGTTATTCCGATAACATTGTGGTAAAAGAATCGTTTGTATTGCGCATTCCCCAATCGCTGGATGTAAAATCGGTGGCGCCCATTATGTGTTCCGGTATTACTACTTACTCGCCTTTAAAACACTGGGGCGTAAAGGCGGGCGATAAGGTAGGCATCGCCGGTATTGGTGGTCTCGGGCACATTGCCATAAAAATAGCTGCCGCCATGGGTGCTGAAGTAACAGCACTGACCACCGACGAAGAAAAGATTTCTGATGCCATAAGTTTTGGAGCAACCAAGGTAATTGTCTCTTCCGATAAAGGAGCTATGAAAGCGGCTAAAGCTTCGCTCGATTTCTTGCTCATTACGATACCCGATCCATTCGACCTGACGCCGTATGTGTCGCTGATGAAACTGGATGGTGAGATTGTTACCGTTGGTTTACTGGGTGAATATAAAAAGCCGTTGAACAATATGGATTTAGCCCTAAGCCGGCTTACGGTAGGTGGCTCTTTAATTGGCGGCATTGCCGAAACGCAGGAGATTATTGACTTCTGTGCAGAGCACCATATTTTGCCCGACACAAAACTGATTAAGATACAAGATATCAACGATGCCTACGACGAGATGGCAAGGAAGGACATACACTACCGCTACGTGATAGATATGCAATCGCTGAAAGAAGAAGCCTGAGGCGAGCCATGATGTAAATAATAAAACCGGCGCAGGATTATTTTCTACGCCGGTTTTATATTTTATAGCTCAGCCATTCAGCGGTGGGCGAAGAGACCGGTATAGATGGAGAATGGATTGCGTTAGTAAAAAGAAAAGATGTCTTTTAAAAACTGCACCTTTTCTTTTTGTACACCTCAATTATTTCCGCATTTTCAAATTGCGTTCGTTTAAAGCCAGTTCTAAAATGGTATTGCCTTCTTCCTGATCTAAGCTTAGTATTTCGCGCAACAAGGCCAGGTACTCGCTATCATCGGCAGAAAAAACGGCATCGCTCAGCGACACTTGTGCCGCATGAAACAACATCAGCAGCGGCGATTCGGCATCCATTACTTGAACCAGGTATTGGAAATACGTTGCCACATCGCCAATCTCGTTTTTATAATCGAAAAACAAGTTCACTTCGTCGGGGAAGCTCACATCGGCCGTAAGCGGGTAAGCTTTTAAAATGCTAAAGACCTGCAGTGTTTCTTCCCCTTCAAACGTTTCATCTTCATACAAAGAAAAAAATAAGAGCAGATGACAGATGGCCTTTGCTTTTGTGGTAACGGCTTCTTGATATAACATGTGTGGAGTTATTTTACAGGGTAATCAATAAAAAATGATGCCTCGATTGTCATACCCACACTGCCATTAAGTGTACAAGGGGGTGCAAAGCGGGGGTGCATCCATCTTTCTGCGCCTCTGAAAAAAGAAGCTATCTATAGTTTTGGCTGTCCTTTTGTTCAGCAAAATAGCTAAACCGTAGTATGAAATTTCCCATTGGTTACCCGTTGTCTTTTTCTTTCCAACACCACGACGTTCAGTTTACCGTTCAGGGCGAGCCCGCAGGCAACTTGTGCATTACCTGCGAGCATACCGTTTTTGTTCAGCGCTTCAGCGGGCACACCAAGTGTTTTTATCCGTTTATTTCTTCGCCTTTCCTGCCCGACGAAACCGATATCAATTATGATTATTTCCTCACTATGAAAGACGTAATTGTAAAGGCGCATTCGCAACTGGCAGCAAACGAAGCCTAGCAATGCCACCGCCTTCTTTTAACTACGAGCGATGGCTTACAACACTACGTTCAGCTCCAGCGTTTCGTCTTCTTTTATTTCTACGTCTTCGGTTACGCTGCGGTCGCCTTTGGTATAAGTTACCTGCCATTTGCCCACGGGCAGCGGGTGTGTTTCGTAATTACCGTTTTCATCAGTGTGCGCATTATCTATATCTGCATTGGCCACCTGCACGGCTACATTCTTCAGCGGGTGACCGTCGGCATCTGTAACTTTTCCTTTTATCTTACCCGTTTCGGTAGTCGTGTGGTGCTTGTCTACCTCCAGCAGCGATTGATCCATATACAGCTTTACAGTTTCGGGCTTATTACGGTTCAGTTTTGCAAACGTCAGCAGGTTGCTGAACATCTGGTCGTCCCAGGCTGCTTCGGTATCTTCTACACTGGCAATGCCACTTGTGCTTTCTCCTATTTTTGCCAGTTGCGCCTCGCGCGCCTTTTTATAGCTGGTTAGAAAATCCTGGTATTCTTTCAGCACACCGGCGCCGCCGGCCACTTCGGTATTGTTGGTGATGGCCGTTACCATCGCCTGCATTTTCTGCTCTATGTTTTCCTTGTTTACCTCGCGGGTAAATGCCTGAACGCCCTGCGGAAAAAACTCCAGGTACACATCTTCCTTATCTACCTCGCCTGCCACGAAAAAGGCGTTGAGGCGGCTGTTGCGCGTCACAAATTTCTTCATCACATTATCTACTGCCTGTGTGCGCGCTTCGCGGATGGCATTTACCGTGGCCAGGTTGGTAATACCGCCAAAGAAAGCCGTTTGAACCGTGATGGTTTGCTCCAGCAGGTCGGTAAACTGCCCGCCCGTGTTTTGCAGCGTAATGCGCTGGATAGTGTCTTCGCCAAAGACCTTTTTGCGGTCGCGTCCAATTTTAGTTCTTACAAATGGGTTTTCGAAAAAAGATGACAAATCTCTCATAGTTGTATTGTTTAAAGGTGATGAGAAACATGGCTGATGACGCTGCAATACGGTTACTCCAAAGTTGGACTACCCATCCTGCAGGGTGCAGAACCGGTAGTTCAACTTTGGACCTGGTGGTCTGCACGCTGCAGAACGGCTCGTCGCAAACAGGAGCAGCCTCTCTGCAAAGTGCAGAATAGCAACTCCCCTTTTAGACTGGATATTCTGCACACTGCAAGATGGCAACTCCCCTATTAGACCTAGTCTTCCGCACACTGCAGAACAGCTATTCCTTTATGATAGTAACCGTTCTGCAGCGTGCAAAACCTGGCTTCCGGTGGTGTAAATGAGCTTTGTTTGATGATATTGTAAGGCTGCAATCGGGCGCTTCGGTATCAGGTGAGGGGCGGCTTACAATGGTGAAACTAAAATAGGGCGTTTGGAAGAATGAAACAATTAAAATTTGATTAAAGAAAAGGGAGAATTTCAAGGTAAAAATAAACCTCATCCTATTTGCTTGCCGGATGATTTCTTACCGTAATATTGACTTATAAACTTAAATCAATGAACAAACATTTACTACTTACGCTTACTGTTCTTCTTCTCATCGGCTCAGCAAAATCGCAGACTAACGTTTCGGGAAACATTACTACCAACACAACGTGGACAAAGGCAAACAGCCCTTATGTGCTGGTAGGCAATGTAGGTGTGCCATCAGCTTATACGCTGACGATTGAGCCGGGTGTGGTGGTGCAGCGTAGCTCGGGTTATTTCCAGATTATTATAAACGGCGCTTTGCAAAGTGCCGGTACCCAGCAAGACAGTATTGCATTTGTAAGCCCAGACACGGCTGAATACCCGGTTACGTATGTAGTATTCAAGAAAAGCAATCTTGATAAGAGTGCTTTTAAGTTTGTAAGTTTTCCCTCTAAAGCGTTTTTCAATATCCTGGTGGGAGATGAAGTATTTGGCGTGCCAACCGACCCCAAAAATTCGGGTGTGTTGCGTGTCTCGCAGTCTTCTTTTCACGGCAGCATTGCTACGGGAGGAATCAATACAACAGCCAGCGTTGTTATTGATAGCTGCTATTTCAAAGGTTCCGGCGTTACCAACAATTCTTTACAGTCAGAACCGATTACTATAACAAACAGCCAGTTCGATAGTTCGGTTGTGTTAAACATATCCAGCAGTGGAGATATTAATATTACCAATTGCCAGTTCAACTTCACAAGACTTAGTTTTGGTAATGGGAGCACCCCGTTTACTATAGATAGTTCAAGCTTCAACTATTGCGAATTTACAGACAATGGATCGGGTACTATCCTTAACAGAATCAGCCATTCTTACCTTTTAAACTCGGCTCTGAACACTTTCTCTTCCCTGCTTTCTGTAACAGACTCAAGATTGATTGCAACAGACAAACTTTACACATCCCAAAACATTATAACAGATACCAATTTCATTTCTGCAAAAGGGCTCACGATGAGAAATTGCGAGATGACCAACCTGTCGTCATACAATATCAGTGGAATTTTTTTGAATAATGGTTTGGAAGAGGTAAGTGATACTATTGTTCATAACCGCTTCTCCAACTTATACACAGGTGTTACAGTCTTCCGGTTTTCTTCTATCCAGCTTGATTCAAATGACTTTTATAATCCTGACGTGTATGATATTGTGA
>CAZZZH010000063.1:0-8940 GCA_964658445.1 Ilyomonas sp. | reverse complement strand
TTTCTCTGCCCTTCACGATTATTTCCAGCTCAATAGCGGGCAAACTATTGATGATTTAATTTACGATCAAAATGATGATTTAAATTATGGGCTGGTTACCTATAAGCCGTATGCTGAAATTCCAAACACGACGGTGCTGCCAATTACACTTCTTAGTCTCACCGGAAACGAAGAAGGAAATGCAATTAAACTAAACTGGCAAACCAGCAATGAAGTAAATGTCTCTAAATTCATTATTCAAAAGAGAGAGGGCAATGATTATGTTGATATCGGCACTGTAACATCGTCAAGCACCAGCAATGGTGCAGTGTATTCTTTCACAGATGTATCGCCTGTTACAGGAACTAACTATTATCGTCTTAAAATAGTTGATGTTAATGGAACATACGCTTATAGTTCTGTTGTTCCTGTTTCGCTTAGTAGCGTTGTAAAAAGCTTGTTGGTTTATCCTAACCCGGCAAAGTCTTATGTTATTGTTGAACACGCAATCTCTAACAGCGATGCACAACTACAGTTGATAGATGCAACGGGTAAGCAAATAAAAAGTATGACTGTTGCCAAGGGCAGTGCACAAACAAAATTGAGTGTAGCAGGACTTAGCAAAGGTCTTTATCAAATCGTCTGGAAGAGCGATACAAAGACAGAAAACAAAACATTGCTGATACAATAAAAGAAGCTGTAAATAATAGAAAAAGGCATGAATTATATCATGCCTTTTTCTATTGTATAATTCTAATTTCTTACACTTCTTCCTCCACCACCGGCTCTATCTCGTGCAAGGCAATTGCCATTTTATTCGTCTTTACAAAGTTGCACCAGTGGCAGTCGGGTTTGCCGCAGCCGGTATAAAAATCTTGCTGCTGTATCTTGTTCCAAACGGCAGTCATTTGCTGTGTAACCGTAGTAATATCTTCCGGCTCGATGCGCACTTTGCGTTTGTGATAAATGCCCTTTTTATCCGGCTCAATGAAATCAAATTCAAAGCTTACGGCGTTCCATTTCCTGCCGGCATAATTGTCTAATAAAATCTTGTAAAATACAGCTTGGCGCCAGTAATCGCCGCCATTGGGTTCTTTATCGTTGGGCAGCATTAATTTGGGTCGTGCCTTCTCCAGATCGCCAGTTTTATAGTCCACAACATTCACATCCGTACCATCAAATTCCAGCTTGTCTATCTTACCTTTCATGGGGATGCCATTTACCACAACGCCTCTGATGGATCGCTCAATGGCAACCACCGTGTTCCATTTGTTTATATAACTATTGTAATAGTTGGTGAGGATTTCCGGACCGTATTCCATGCGGCGGTCAAACTGTTCTTTGGTAAACAGTTCGCGGTGGCGGTGCATATACCATTCAAAATCCTGCACTAAACTTTGCGCCGATGGAAACTCGTTGTAGCGCTGCATTTGCTCGAATAAACGCTGTATGGCATGATGCACCGCAGAGCCAAATTCAGCCGCTTCGTTGCGCGGGCTGGGTATGTTTACGATGTTGCGGAAATAGAACTCCAGCGGGCAACGCAGGTAATTGTTTAAGGCTGATACATTCATCACGAAACGGTCGATTCGCGGTGCAATAACGTCGCGTTCTATTTTCTCAATTTCGGGCGATTGCAATACCTGGAATTCAAGCGCGCGAAACTCTGTCAGTACATCTTCAGAGAAAGAAGGCTTCTCTTCTATAATCGGATGCTCTTCCTGAATTTCAGCAATGAACATGCTTGGCTCGGTTGGTTTACCATCTGCTTTTGTAATGGGATAAGAAACCGTCAGATGCTTCTGCGCACGCGTTAGCGCCACATAAAACAAACGCCGCAATTCTTCCTCTTCTGCATTGGCAGACAAGCTCATAAATAAAGTGTCGGGCAGCGAATAACCACCGACCGGTTTGCGCTTTTTCTCCCAGCCTGCAGCATTGCAGCCCGCGATAAATATGTATTCATATTCCAGCCCTTTGCTGCCATGCGCCGTCATTAAATTGACGCCACGCTCGCTGCCGTTTACCTGTATTAACGGCATGGTGATATTCTCCCGCTCCATCAGGTCAAATATGTTCACCAGTTGTTGCAGAGATAACAACGGCGAACGGCTGGTTTCTTCTTTAATAAAATCGTACAAACCGGTGATGAGCTGCATGTGCCAGTGCTTGTCTTCGCTTTGCATAATGCAGTTTAGAGCGCCGCTTTCGCGGATTAATTTTTCCAATAACTGCTGTAGCGTAAGGTTTGACACATCGCCAATCAGGCTTTCTAAAAATGCAGAGGCTCTCTTTATTTTTTCATTTAATGGCTTTGCAAATAAGTCGCGCGGCGGCTGCGTAGCTTTATCATACAACAGCCTGCGGATAGATGTTTTGTTGGGCGTAAATTGTCGCTCTGCTACTTCCATTGTCAGCTTTGCAATCTCCATTGGCGGAATATCAAACCAGTTATAATGCAGGATTTCAAACAGCATTTCATCACCTTCATAAGGAATGTCGTGCTCGGCAGCCACATATTTAAAAACAGTGAGAACATTTTGTATCAATGGCTCATGCAGCAGGTTAATGTGGCGACGGCTGTGTTGCGGAATGGCGCGCAGTTTAAAGTATTTACTTAACTCATCGCCATACTTGTTTTCGCGGTAAATAATGCCGATGCAATTGGGCTTTACACCTTTGGCAAGTAAGGCTTCCACTTCCAGCGTGATGCCGATCATTTCCTCGCGTGGTGTGTTGTATTCTTTGACGGAAGGAAGATGTGTTAAGTGGTTAATGCTGTTGTTTGCAGCAAACAAATCTTTACTTAAATGGGGCAGTTGTTTTATCAACCGTTCTTCATTGCGGCTGATTAATGTTTTGCTTACATCAAGTATCGGCTGCGTGCTGCGATAATTATCCGTTAATACAACTTTCAACAACTCTTTGTAGCTGTCTGCAAAGCGCAGCATGTTCTCCACATTTGCACCCTGAAAGCGGTAGATACTTTGGTCATCATCACCTACCACAAACACATTCGGATTGTCCCAATAGTTGATGAGCAGCTCTACAATTTTGTTTTGCGTTCCACTGGTATCCTGGTATTCATCAACCAAGGTGTACAGATATTGTTCCTGGTAGCGATTGAGCAATTCTTTATTTTCGTCAAAGGCTTTGATAACCCAGTTAATCATGTCATCAAAGTCGTACAGCTTACGTTCGTGCATGAGATTTTGAAAGGTCTCAAACTCATTCACGGCAGCCCGAAGCTTATCCATTTTCAACCACTCATCGGCTATCTTATCTTTCTTTACATCACCCGCTTTATAGTCTTTGTATTTCTTCTTGTAAATGTATTCATCACGGTTGGGAATATCGTTTATATAAGCATCAATGCGTTCGTTGATAAATGCCGGGCTCCAGCCTTCCCGCTTCATAGCGCTGAACAAAGATTGCAGGTTGTGTATCTCGAAATACACATCGCCGCGATAACGTTTGAGTGGATGAGCCTTACCAAACCCATCTATCAGTTGCTTATACAATTCCACGCGTTGCAAATCAGTAATCGGGTCAAGCGATGTTTTATCGAACAGAGATAAATTTTCCTGGATCACATCATTGCAAAACGCATGAAACGTGTAGATATGAACCTTGTAGGCATCGGCTCCGATAAAGGATAATAACCGTTTGCGCATGGCAATGGTACCGGCATCCGTGTATGTTAAACAGAGAATGTTATCTGGCTGTGTATCCGTCTCCAGCAATATCTTACCAATGCGCGCACCTAATATCTGTGTCTTGCCGGTGCCGGGACCAGCAATCACCATCACAGGTCCTTCAATCGTATCAACTGCCTGCCTTTGCTGTGCGTTCAGCTTGTTGTATATCTCTTTAAATTTTTGTAGTTGTATGTCTCTTTTTTGCGTGGTCGCCATGTGATAAAGGTAACTTCCTTTTCCTAAAAGGATTAGCAAAAAAGCATTTAACTTCATTAAATGCTTTTCATCTATATGCCCATTTTCTCACCTAAATTTTATCAATATCCTGTTGAAAGCTTGTAGTAAATGACAGCTAAAAATCACTCTACTTTTACACCAGTTCTTTGCAGACTTAGTTGAATATGGCAGATTAAATTCATCATCTAAAGTGTATTCAGTTACACAACCTACGGGTATTACAAGGAGGGTTATGAGGCAGCAGGCAAAATTTAAGTAATCCAGTAAAAATGGGGGTGATGAAATGAGCGACTCTTATGAATTTGATTGAGGCCAGCAGGCAATATTGCCTTAGTTAAAAATTCAACTATGGAAAAACAAAAGAAAAGTCTTGGTCGAAAACGAACCAAGCAAAGTTTGCAAAGAAAATGTCGCTCATTTCGCGGAAAAGAAAAAGCTCTTTTAGATTCAGTCAAACGACAGCAACTACAGTTGCAAACAGGCAAAGAAAGTGATAAGAGCGATTTAGGTAACTCTTTACAATTCCTTCAACTGTTGCTTTTACTGCTTCGGTTGATTGAGGAAATAAAGAGATTATTCTAATCCCACCCTTATTACTACCATTCTTAATTGGCATAGATATGATTAGGACAATTAAACATTTAGCTTACGAGTTAAGAGTCAGAGAAGCTGATTTGATTTATGTAATAGAGAACATTGATAACTTTTATTACAAAAAAGAAGAAGTAAAAACCAAAGATGGTTTTCCGCAAGAAAAGAATGGAATAATACAAAAACGAACGCTTTATCCAAGCACATTGAAATTGAAAGACATTCAAAGAAGAATAAACAAAAATGTTCTTTCGCAAATTACTATTCCAGGTTATGCATACGGCTCAGTTACAGGAAGAGATAATATTGCCAATGCTAAACGTCATCTAATAAATAGCTATTTCTTCACTACCGATTTAAGAAAGTTCTTTCCATCTATCACGAATAAGATGGTATTCGAAATGTTTCGCTCATTTCATTTTTCACCTACTGTATCGAGAAGGCTTACACAACTTGTAACCTATAAAGGAGGCGTTCCGCAAGGTGCGCCAACATCACCTACAATTGCCAACTTGGTTTTTATTAAAACAGGAATAGAACTGCTGAATTTTGCTTCTGCAAATGATCTTACGTTCACTACTTATTTAGATGATATTACTTTTTCTTCACTGAATGACTTTAAAAATATTTCTCAATTTATCATTCAAACATTAAAAAAAGACGGTTACAAAATCAGTCACGATAAAACAAATTATAGAAGAAGTAATATCGCTATAACAGGAATATCACTGAAGAATAGAAGGCTTGGACTCACTGAAAAATATAAAAGAAAACTTAGCATGACAGAAAGCTTTAGTCCTTCACAAATGAAAGCTTATCATTTCTATACACAACGGGTTGAGGATGCTAATGATAAATAATAAAGGCTGACAAACATTTCTATTCATCAGCCTTTATTATTTCAAACAAAATCATTGCCTAACTGCCCAAATGTCTCTCATTGCTATCGTGATTGCCTCTCGTATCATTTCCACTTTTGTTAGAGCCTACATTCTTGTTATACGCTTTCTCTACTTCTGGTTCGTATTTCGGATCAACATCTTCGTTTGGCAATGTATCTTTCTCTGAATCCTGGTTAGACGCTTTGTAGGTCTCTGGCTTACTGTCTACAAAGCCTTCTGTTTCTTTTCCCGGCATAATCGTTCGTTTTTATAGGTTAATCAATGCCTGTAAAAAAACAAACTCTAAGCCATTTTGTAATCTTTAAAACTTACCGGGCAAGGCTTTTTGTATTAAACTCTTATAACCTTCAACGTCTTTATTCTCATTCAGCAAATCAAGGTTTGCCTGGCTGATCATGAGATAACTAAATTTATCCGGCGTTAGCCAGGGCAATATTTTACCGGCAGTCACCGGCTTTACTTTGTCGATATAATCCAATGCAGCTACCGCGTCGGCGAACGGACCAATCAACACAAGATTATAACGGTCATCCAGTTTTACTCCCGTTGCGTTGAGCTGCGGCAGGTTGTAGAACACTTGTTTATCGTAGCGGTTAAATGAATTCTTGGCTTCGTTAGCAAACACCGGCGCCACTTTATCTAACAACAATACTGCAAACTGGGCGTCAGAAACATTAAACTTAAAAGCCTTTGCTGCTGCGGGTTTGGTAGCCGTAGTATCTGTTTTAATAGCAGGTGTTTTTACTACCGGCGGTGGCGTGTTTACTATAGAATCCGGACGTTGTCGTACTGGCTTGTTATTGGTTACCTGGGTCGAGTTTAGATTAATGACCTGCGAGGTGCCGGTGTCTTCATTTCTTGTTATTTGCAATTGAGTTAAGTAAGTTTCAATTTGGTTTCTCCGCTTCAGCACATCAATCATCGTAGCTGCTTTAATTGCTAATGGCGAAGTTGTAAATTTTGTTTCTATATTTTGAAGGGCAGCAAAGGCAGCCGTATCATTACGCTGAGATACATAATAGATAGCTTCTATGTAGAGCAGTTGCGGCTTCCAGTAAGTATTGCCATACAGACTGTCGGCTAAAGCTTTTTGTTTTTCTGCTTCCGCAAAATTGCCCTCGATAAAAAGGTTATATACGTTCTGATAGGCTTTGGTAGCAGGGTTATTATCACTTTTTTCAGATACTTTCTTACCGTTTTTCTCTAGCGATGTCAGCGCTTTACCTTTCGGGTAGTCTTTTTTTAATAATGCCAAAGCAGAATCAGCGCGGTACTTATCGCCCAGCTTCTGATAGCAATAATATAAATTCAGCAAAGAAGGCTCGCGAAATTCACTGCTGTCATCCAGGCCTTTCATTGCCTGGTACATCTCTATAGCAGCCCCATAATTCTGGAGATCTTCTTGGAAAAGAACACCGCTTTTATAATAATCTTCCGCTTTAATATTATCAGAGGCTACCATCTTTTCCGGCGTCAGTGGTAAGCCAGCTTCGAGGTCTTCAACTGATTGTGGAGTTGCTGGTGGCTGGGCTTGTTCGGTAGCCCGGTTAATTTTACCATTGGGAGATAACAGCGCATTAGGATCAGCATCTACATCGTTACCTGTGTTTTGCTGCGCAAGATTGGTTTGGTCTATAGCATCCTGCCGACGCCAGTTGTCCACGTTGGGTCGGTTGCCCCAACGCTGTCTGAATTCGCCAAAACCGCCGCTCTTCAGGCTGGTGCTATTAAAGTACCAATCACTCGAGGTGGATGGATTCTGAAACAAGGTTGCCTGTGTTTGTAAGTCTTGCGATGGATTTAAATTATCGCTTCCATAGCTAGGCTCATCTTCGCTTAAGCCTTCCGACTTGCGCATTTGTCGCAATGTTTTTTTCAGGAACGCTGTACGCTGCGCATCGGGCATGGCAGCTACCTGTTGCAGGCTATCCTGTTTATCAACATCAGTCAGTTGATCGGCAATTTGCTTCAATACCGCCTGCCGGGTATTCAAGCGTGCCATTGCCGTTGAATCAGTGATATAGGAAGCTTGTGTGCTATCGTAGTAATTATGCGCTTCCTTCCATTTTTTTCCTTCGTAAGAAAGATCGGCCAACATTAAAAACGACAAGCTTTTCTGCGTGGTATTGTCTACACTGGAAGCCACGCTTCTTTTCAATAAAGCTTTGGCGGCCGATGTATCATTCAATTGAACTTCTACCTGCGCAGCGGCGTAGTAAATCACATCTCGGTATTGCACATATTTATCACGCTTTGCCATCTTTAGAAGGCTGTTTAGTTTGTCCTGGATAATAGAGCCTGCTGTATCGCTGTTGATGGTAAGACTGCTCAGGTAGGCATTCACTTCCATAATCGGGTCAGGCGTATGGTTGGCGCTTCGCTCAAAATAATCTGAGGCAGCTTTTCTATCGCCGGCGCGCGCATACATCTGCGCTATCAAATACTCCCAGCGTGCACGCTCTAATCGGTTCGTTGCTCTATCTAAGGCAGCATCTAAATGATAAGCTGCACTATCCCATTTGTTTTCGTTGTAGTAGAGGTAAGCCAGCGATTCATTCAAACTGCTCTGCAACCGCTTGGGAAAATTCGGATCGTGCTGCAAAATCTGCAGCAAACCCGCCGCACGGCTTACATTACCCATCTCGATGTTGGTGCGCGACATCCATAGAAAATTGGCATTACGAACCGGAGGCTCTATAATGGTTTTGTGCAGCACATCGGTTTTTTCTTTCGTGGCTACGGTAAACACGCCGTCATTGCCGCTGCTGTTGCTCCCGATAGGAATATCGTAGCCATCGTCCTTAGGTGCCCAGGCATAATTGATATACTGAAAAGCCACAAGAGCCGAATCGAAATTTTTGCGGTAGTAATAAGCTTTACCCAACAAAAAATACAGGTCGTCTACCCAATCGTTCCGAAGATCGTGAAGCAGCACACCAGCTGTTACGTGGTAGATTACCGAATCGATATTGGCAGCATTTTGAGAAGTAGTGTTTAAATCATAATTATAAAACGAAAGCAGCTTTGTGTAATCGTCGCGATGCGAGGCTTTTGCCGTTGTAATAATTTCGTTTAAATGATTATTGGCGTTGAAATAATAGTTGTAGTGCGTTACCATATCCTGGTAAGCACGCCTGCCAAAGCCAAACTTTTTCTGATCGCTTTTTTCCGAAGCCAGCGTGCGGTCTTCGTATTTCTTGGGTTTCTTTAACTCTACGGTGGTTCCGGGCTGGGCAAAGCAAAGGAAGCAACACAAGCAGCAGGCAGTTATAAGTAAACAATACTTCATTCAAACGGATTCTCTCTTATAAACAGAAAACGGGGTAAAAATATTTTAAAACCGGAATATAAGGATGAGATTTTGATATCGAAAAGAGGATGACAGCCTAATTTCCCCCAATTCCACCCATTCAGAAGCCATTTTATTGCCGTTTCCAAAATTTCTGTTGCTGTTCCCGCCCCTTCTGTTGCCCTTCACGGCCGTTCCAGCGCCAGCGAATCATTTTCTGACGGCAGCGAACCATTTTCCGAAG
>CAZZZH010000062.1:16704-18797 GCA_964658445.1 Ilyomonas sp. | reverse complement strand
AGGGATTCGATTCTTGCAAGAATCGAATCCCTTTTGTTTGTATATAGTAAGCTTATCTGTACTTCAGTCATCAATGTACAGCCATCGTCATTTCGCTTTCTGTTGTCGATGTCTTTACATTTTTCTGCCAGATGAAGAAGATAATAAACAGTACAATTAATATAGCGGGGAAGCTCATCATTTTCAATAACGACTGCTGTCCGGTTGCTAGTTCCAGCGCATTTCCCGTAAGCCCTTTGGCGGTATTGGCGGCACGCGCAGTATCAATCCAGCCCCCAATAATGGGTTGAAATATTGAAGTCGAAAACATACCTACACCACCTACGATAGACATACCCAGTGCACTACTGCGCGGCACCCGATGAGCCACCGAGCCTATCATCACCGGCCAGAAATAACAGATACCGACCGCATACACAATGGCAGCTACATAAGCTAACGGTCCTGTTACGGTACTAAACAAATAAATACCAATCGTGGCAAAGATGGCTCCCATCAGCAGCACGCCGGTTTGCCCTAAGCGCCCTACTACCGGTCCGGCAAAGAACCTGCCCACCGCAGAGATGCCATTGGTCAGAGCTAAAATAAGCATCGCATTAGCACCGCTGGCGCCCAGCACAATACTTACCCACTGGCTCGGTCCAAACTCCGAAATCGCGGTAAGTGCCATGCAGCAAAACAGGAAGATATACACCGGGCTTCCCATCGCTTTGAAATTCTCTTTGAAAGAGGTAGCTTCTGCCACTTGTGCTTTGGGAAAGGTTTTTCCAAAAAATAAAACTGCGTACAGAACCGTCGGAATCATGGTCACCCACATCTGTGCCTGCCAGCTAGCTCCAATCTTCGTCATAAAGTAGGAGATAAGTGAGCCTACCAGTATGCCGCCGGGAAACCACATGTGAAACCTACCCAGCATCTTTTGCATAGTTACTCCCGAATACATATCGGCAATCATCGGGTTACACGAAGCTTCGGTGCATCCGTTTCCAACACCAATAAAAAGGGTAGAAATCAGTAAAGTGGTATAGCCACCTGCAAAAATGGTTGACAAAATACCAATGGTGTGGCATACAAAAGCCACCTGCATAATGCGTTTGGGTCCAACGGTATGATACACCAATCCGCCGATGATCATAGAAATAGGAAAGCCTAAAAACCACATAGAGTTAATAAACCCAAGCTGTTCGGCAGTAAGACCAAAGCTTTGCCCTAACTGGGGCAGGATGCCGGCGCGGATAGAAAAAGTAAAAGCCGTGGTGATAAGTGCAAAGCAGCTTCCATTAAACAAAGCGCTTTTGTTGACGTTCTCGTTCATGCAAATAAATTTTTAGTTGTAAGCAATCGTTACAGAATATGGAAGAATTAGTTGACGCAATATAGAGCAAATTATTTGTGACAGTTACTTAAAGAAGCAATTTTTATTGCCTGTTTTTTATCATCAGCATATGTCTTCATCTTCTCTATATTTTATTCCTGCTTCTTGGCGGATGGTATTCAGCACTTCCATCAATTGCAAAGTATCGTTGTGCGTCATCACCGGGCTTTCTGTCAGTCTCTTTTGCAGGCAATCGCACACATGCTCTGCCTCATACTGATAACCATGTCCACCACCTCTTTCAACTGGAATAATTTGCTTCGAGTCAGGCTGACCGGGATAATATTCTATCGTGGCATCAGGCGAGTAAAAACGATGCGTTAGCTTGTATCGGCCTTTGGTTCCGTTAATGTGCGCTTCAGTGGCTAAGTTGGAAGCAAACGTTGAGAACAACTGCGCGATGGAGCCATTGTCATACAAGAAAGTAACAGCGCATTGTTCATCTACACCGGTGCTTGCCGGCGTCATGAAAGCCTTGATGGTAGCGGGTTTGCCAAGAACACTCATCACCATAAACACATTGTAAATACCAATGTCAAGCATCGTTCCGCCGGCTAAGGACGGATCGAACAAACGTGGCGGAACCGGCGATTGCGGTGCAAAGCCAAAAGTGATGGTCACCGACTTTATATCTCCAATCGTATGTTCCTGCAAAAGGCTTTGTAGCTTCTGATGATTGGGTAAAAACTTTGTCCATAAGGCTTCCATGAGGAAGACT
>CAZZZH010000062.1:0-16694 GCA_964658445.1 Ilyomonas sp. | reverse complement strand
AAACACATTTTTCTCCTGCGCTTTTTCAATCATCGCTTTTGCTTGCGTATAATTGACCGCAAAGGCTTTCTCGCAGAGCACAGCTTTGTTGTGGTCTAAACAAAGCATCACGTTTTTATAATGTTCGCTGTGTGGTGTGGCAACGTAGATGACATCTACGTTTTCGTTTTGAACCAGTTCCTCATAGCTGCCATGCGTGTAAGCAACCGGTATGTCTTTGGCAAATGCGTTGGCAGACTCGATGCTGCGGGCTCCGGCGGCGACCAGTAAGGCATCATCCACCAATTGTAAATCTGTTGCGAACTTGCGGGCGATGCGGCCACAGCCTAAGATGCCCCATCGTATTTTATTCGGCATGTTTCAATCGTTTTTGGTAAGTAGCAAATGTAGGAGTGGAAGATGAATCTTAGTTCCCTATCATCGCAAGGCACAAAGCACTCTGTGAACTGCAAATAATTCTGGCAGTGTAAAGAGTAAGCTTGTTGATATTAATCTTTATAATTGCATTGCTTATTACGTACAAACAGGTTTTACTGAGCAGCACAGATTGCTTCTTACTACGCAATGGCGGATGCAGGCTGGCTCGCTTAACACAATCTTACTTCCGGTTCAAAATATTCGCTTCGATAAAAGCTCAATCATTGCCCCGAACGTTGAAGTGAGTGACACAACAGGCGATGCCACGAAGAACAAAAGATTGTTCAATAATGGCTGTTCTGTTGCTCTGTGGTTTGTATTTTTCGATACGCAACCTTATTTATTTGCCGGTGCATTTTCGAAGATAAGCTTTGGTATTTCCTGCTTATCATTCTGTGTGGTTTCAGGCTTTAGTGTAGCTGCCAGCTTAATGGCTGCGTAGGCATTCAAAAAGCCACCGCTGGTGCACAAGTCGTGCATAGAACACAGGCTGTTACCGCCTCCAGGTTTTGTAATTTTTATAGAATCGGGAGCCGCCGCGGCCGATTTTTCAATCACATATTTTACCTGTTTTGCAGAGAGGGCAGGGTAGTAGGAACGAATGAGCGCTGCCACGCCGGCTACGACCGGCGATGCCATGCTGGTCCCTTGCAAAAAACCATACTCGTTGCCGCCGGGCAGCGTAGAATAGATTTTAGTACCGGGCGCAAACACATCTACGTCTCTTGCTCCGTAGTTACTGAAATAAGCAATGAGATCGCCGTTGCCAATGTGTGTATCGCTGCTGGCGCCAACCGTAATGAAATTAGAAGCCGTACTGTTAAACTCGATGAGGTTGGGGTTAGGAAAGTTGTCTGTACTGTCCACATCTGCCGATTCATTACCGGCTGCGTGAACAATCACCACGTCTCTGGCTTCGGCATAATGCACGGCTTCATCTACCCACTTTTTTTCAGGTGAAAAGCTTTTGCCAAAGCTCATGTTGATGACCTTTGCGCCATTGTCCACCGCATACTTGATGGCAAGCGCAATGTCTTTATCGTACTCATCGCCTTCAGGCACCGCACGAATCATCATCACTTTTACATTGTCGGCTACACCTTGAACACCGATGTTGTTATCTCTTTGCGCAGCAATAATGCCAGACACATGCGTGCCATGCATCGGTGCTCCGCCCATCACATCGCCGTTGCCATAATAGCGGTCGTTGATGTTGTAATAATCGTCTTTGATAATGGAATCGCGGTAGCGTGGCGGAGCTGTAGTTAATGCAGCGGCGGTTTGTTTTTTACTATCCAGTTCGCTTTGCAGTTCATCTATCAGCGCCGTGTTTTTCATATCGTCATCTACCTGTAGCAATTTTAGAAAGGTAAGGTAGGCAAACTTCGCCTGCCTGCCTTCGGCAGAAGTGGGTGTAAACTTTTCAAGATCGGCGGCCGAGTAAGCTTCCTTGCCGGTTTCTTTCCGCAGCACGGCATCGCTCTTTTTCAACATCTTCACTGCCATCTCCGTCATGCTCAACTCCATCTGGTCGTCGCTGCTGGGTTGCATAGCCTGTGCGGCTTTCAGCCAGGTTTTGTATTCTTCTTTTTCAAATAGCGTGAGCTTGCTGGTGTCAATATTTTTATTGGCAAAACGGTCTTTAAAATCGTAGTAAACACGGGTTCTTTCGTCAATGTCTTTTACCAGATTTTGCCCGTTTTTGTTTCCCAAAAAGTTCCAGCCATACACATCGTCCACATAGCCGTTGTGGTCGTCGTCGATGCCGTTTCCCGGTATCTCTTTCGGGTTGCGCCACAAAATATTTCTCAGATCTTCCTGCGTAGTATCAACGCCGGAATCAATCACCGCAACAATGATTTGCTTTGATTTTTTTCCCTGTAAAAACTGGTATGCCTGCGTAAGGCTGATGCCATTGTAACCGTCGGTTTTAGGGTCAAGGTATTGCCAGCCCTTGAGATCGGTTTGCTGGGCAAACACAGAAACATTTATAAATAGGAGCAACGCAGACGAAAGAAGAAAACAAAACTTCATGAATTAAAAAATTTGCACCTACAAATTTGATGTATAAACGGCAGTATAATTTGATGAAAGAAGTGTTTTATGAAATTATTATGTGTAGCAAAAGTTTATAAAGATTGCATTGGCTGGCTGTAGCCTCAATAGCGGATGTTCAGCCGCTTTCCTTTTTTGTCGACTGTTATCCATTTAGGGCCTTGCTGAACTGCATCGACAGCGGTTTTCGCCGTGGTTGAATCCTGCGCATGAAGTACACTGATATTGTAAGGACGGCCGTTCTCTGTTAATGAAAATTCAAGTTCAAGATTACCATCAAAGCGAGCATTATTACTGAAGTCTGTTGTGTCCTTTTTGTTCAGTTTGCTAAACAGGTATTCCTGAAAAGATTGCCATCCGCCTTCGGGCTTAACGGCGGATGTATCAGTCGTTTTTTTTCTTTTTTTTCCTATGTTAATAACTTCTACTTCCGATAAAACAAAGGGTTTGCCTTTGTCAGTTGTCCAAATAGTGCCGGGCGCTGCAACCGCTTTACGTTGCAAACGGTTGAGTGTGGTAGGGGTTTCTTTCTGCGTATCTGCCGGCGCAAGCGACGGCGCTTCGTTCTTTGTCGTTGCCTTGTATTGCTGATTTGAATCAGCTGCATTCGGGGTTACTGCGTCTGTGCTAGGAGTAGTAGGAGCAGACAATAATGACGCTGAAGGAAGCTGTCTGCCTGCGCCTTTTTTCTCTGTATTGTTGCATTCATAAGCTTTTTCTTTTCTTTTTTCTGAAGAAGGTAAAGGAGCCTCGGCAGTTAACAAAGAATCCTGCGACAGCGGAGCCGCAGGCGCTGTATTCTTATTGACTTCACTATCTGTTTTTTGTTTTGCCACTGTCTTATATATAGTTACAGAGGCAATGTTGTTAGTATTATTTTGTCGGGATAAAAGAAAGATGCTCACACCAATCACTACTATAACGGAAGCTGCTATTTGCCACCTGTAGGTTCTTCGCTTTGGCATAGCAATCACCTCCGCCAGCTGCTTGTTCTTTTGCAAAACAGAAGTGATTTCATTTAAATGCTCTGCAGTTTTTTTTGTATCCGCTTCTCGATAACCTTCTATCGCATCGGCCAGAAAGGGATCCTGCAGCGCAGCGCGTTCCAGCTCGTGCATTTCGGCTGCCGTCATGCCGCCACTCAGGTAACGGCTAATGTCGGTGAAAGTAAAGCTGCTCTTATGTTTGCTGTTATCGTTCATTCTTTTCCATGCAGGTTTTTAAGTTGCGCCTTCCATTCTGAATCAGGCTTCTTACTTTGCTCCAGTCCAAGCTCATTTCATCTCTTATTTCGTTATAGCATTTATTCTGTAAATAAAAAAGTTCAATTGCTTTTCGCTGCTCGTCTCCCAGCGTTTGCAGGCAGCCTTCCAGTCTTTTAAACTCGGCTTCTTTTTCCAGCACAACATCAAGATGCAAAAGTTCTTCCGATTGCATATCTGAAGGTTCCAGGTCTACAGTCCTGAATTTGTTTTCGTTGCGCAATTGCATAAGGCAATGATTCTTTGCCACTACATACAGCCAGCTTTTAAAATGATTGATTTGCTGGTAAGGAAGTTTTTGCACCAGCTCTCCGTAAATATTCATCACGGCATCTTTAGCAGCTTCTGCTTCGGTTAGATATTTAAGGCAAACTCCATAGAGCAAATCGGCATAGCGCAGGTATAAAATCGCCAATACATCCTGGCTTCCGCTCTCCTGAAAAGATTGCAGTAATTCTTCATCGCTTTGCGGAGCGGCTTGTATTTTCCTGATTGGCGCCATACGGTTTGTGGCAATAAAACAATAAAAATAAGGATGGAAGCGCACTTTGCGAAGCAGGATAATTTCACTGCTTCGAAAGTTGCTGTTTGAAAGCCGGATGATGTAGTTGTAAAGTGGTTCGTAAAAAGTCTTTATCTAAATGTGTATAGATCTCTGTGGTAGTAATGCTTTCGTGCCCCAGCATCTCCTGCACCGCGCGAAGATTAGCGCCGCCTTCCACCAGATGCGTGGCAAATGAATGACGGAATGTATGTGGCGAAATATTTTTGGTGATACCTGCTTTCTTTGCTAGGTCTTTAATGATCATAAAGACCATTACGCGGGACAGTATTTTGCCAAACCGGTTTAGAAAAATGACATCTTCGAAGTCTTTGGCTATCTTTTGATGCACGCGGATCTGATCCCAATACATCTTTACATATTTGATTGCATCGCTGCCTATAGGTACCAATCTTTCTTTGTTGCCTTTACCAATCACCCGTATAAAACCAACGTCTAAGAACAGCCAACTTTTGCGCAGATTAATGAGTTCGCTTACGCGTAAACCACAACTATACATCACTTCAAGCATGGCTTTGTTGCGTGCACCATCGGGTGTGCTTACGTCTATAACACCGATGATTTTTTCTATCTCTTCAAAACTTAATACATCGGGCAGTTTGCGTTTTAGCTTCGGTGCTTCAAGCAACGCGGACGGGTCTGTAATCGTGATGTTTTCATGTAAGCAATAAGTGTAAAAACTGCGGATGCCGGAGATGACACGCGATTGTGAGGCAGGCGAAGCACCCAACTCGCTGATCCATTTTACAAAGTGCTGTAAGTCTTTTAAAACAACGTCCTGCGGTTTTTTTGCGTTGTCAGTAGTTTGCAAAAAATCAGTGAGTTTGGTAATGTCTCTGATGTATGCATCCACAGAATTATCGCTTAACGATTTCTCTAACTGGAGATAACTTTTAAAGCCTTTTTTATAAGTGTCCCACATAGTTGTAACTTCAAAAGTAAAACGTAAAATTTCAATATCGGTTTCAGGTATTACTGGAAGCTTAATTCATTCCTGAATTTTTACGTTTTACTTATCACTTACTTGTTACATTTGCTTCGATGCTTTCGAAGAAAACGAAATATGCCATAAATGCCCTTGTGTACCTTGCCCGAGAACACAGCAAAGACCCTGTTCAAATCAGCCGGATAGCATTGAATGAGCATATTCCACGTAAATTTTTAGAAGCTATTTTGCTTGATTTGCGCAATGCCGGAATATTGGGTAGTCGCAAAGGAAAAATGGGTGGATATTATCTTTTAAAAACCCCTGAAGAGATTAATATAGCTGATGTCGTTCGTTTGTTTGAAGGTGCTATTGCGTTATTGCCTTGCGTTGCGCACAAGTATTACGAACGCTGCAGTGAATGTGAAAATGAAGCCTGGTGCGGCATCCGCGACATGTTTGCCAACGTAAGAAATGAAACAGTAAACATGCTAAAAAATGCAACACTAAGCAGTATAGTAAAACGAGAACAAGAATTAAAGGAAGCTGTTGAGAAACAAGGTAAAAAGAGTAAAGTAAAAAAAATTATCTAGTTTTTATTTAATTTTAATTCCTATTATTTCAGTAGATTATATAGATTTGCAGAAAATTAACTACAACTATGAGGGTATTAGCCAAAACCACATCCATTATTTTTTTGTTACTATTTACTGCTTCTCTCACAAAAGCTCAAACAGACACAACCAAAGCAAAAGCCACAGAAGGCGGACAAACACCCGCCGCACAAGCCCAAGATTCTGCAAAACAACCCGCTGCTGTTACACCTCCTACACCGGCACCAGCTGCACCTAAATTAGCCAATGCGTTGACAATTTCTGTTGACATGCGCGTGCGCACCGAATTCAGGCATGGTTACCGCAATCTTCCTTTGAAAGATACAGCTGCCGGATCCCCTGCTTTTTTTGTAAATCAGCGAACACGCTTAAATTTTGATTACAGAGGAAAACGTTTTGACTTTTATGCGTCTTTGCAGGATGCAAGAGTGTGGGGTGAACAAGACCCACGCGAAGGACAAGGAACAGTGAGTACTTCGATAACGGCAAATTCTTCCACTACTTTTCCTCTTTATCTATTTGAAGGTTATGTAGAACCGCACTTTAATGACAGATGGAGCGTGCGTATCGGAAGGCAAAGAATTGTTTATGACAACCAGCGTTTGTTTGCTGAGAACGATTGGCGCTTACCAGGCAATTCGCACGATGCGGTTCGTTTTATTTACAACAATAAAATCAACCTGAACACCGAATTGACTTTTTCTTTTGGTCAGTCGGCTGAAAATAATTTCACCACGAACTATGTGCCTACTACCAGCTTGCTGTCAACAGGGGCTTCAAGAAATTACAAAGATTTATTAGTTCACTATCTTAATTACAAAATCAGTAAGACATTGATACTAACAACTATCAATACCATGGATGGTTATCAAAGTTCAGTGCCTTCAAATTATCAAACTACTTACCAGCGCTTCACGCTTGGCGGCAGGCTGGAGTATCAAACTTATAACTGGTATGCAACAATCAGCGCGTATGACCAGACCGGTAAAGACTCTTCCGGCAAAAAAATATCCGCTTATTATATTCAGCCAGAACTTAAATATTCTTCTAAAACTCTTTCTGTACGGTTAGGCTTTGAATTAATGAGCGGACAAGACAGCACGGTTGCCAGCGATAAGACGCACAACTTTGTACCCTTGTATGGCGTAGCGCATCGCTTTATGGGCAACATGGATTTGTTTACCACTTTCCCATCTGATGTAAACAACGGCGGTCTTTTTAATCCTTACTTATTTTTCCAATACACAAAAAATAAATGGAACGTGCGTTTGGAAAACCACTTGTTTTACTCACAAAAAAATGCTGCCTTTAAAGGTCTGCCAGACAAGAATAAATACTTAGGTTTTGAAAACGATTGGCGTGTGAACTTTAAGCCGACACCTATCATTGATATTGAATATGGTTTCTGCTGGGCTTCCGTTACAAAATCTATGGCAGAAGTAAGAAATCCGAAATCTTCAGCTTCTTTACTTGACCGATACACCAAAACGCCATACTGGTCTTACCTCAGCATCCGGGTAACACCTACTATCGGCAAATTCACTTTCTAACCAAAACAAAAATCATTTAAAACAAATTAATTATGAAGTGTACGAATCGTGTTCTCTTACTCGCTCTGTTCCTGGTTGCGCTTAGCTTTCAGGGCTACTCGCGCAAATCGCCGAAGACTATTTCTATCTCTATGTCAGGCGCCTTTGCTTTGTATCCGTTAGCACAAGTGTGGGCACAGGAATACAATAAAACACATCCTGATATCCGCTTCGATATTCAAGCTGGCGGCGCCGGAAAAGGCTTTACCGATTGTATGGGCGGCGCAGTAGATATCGGTATGTTTTCCCGCGAGTTTTCTGATGCTGAAAAGGCAAAAGGTGTATGGTATATCTCTGTTTGTAAAGATGCTGTTTTACCAACACTGAACCTCAAGAATCCAAACATGAAAGCTTTGCAGGTTCGGGGTGTAAAGAAGGCTGAGTTCCAGGCAATATTTGTAGACAAAACTATCACTACCTGGGAGCAATTATTAGGAACGAACAGCAGCTCGCCTCATAAAATTAACGTGTACACCCGCGCTGATGCTTCGGGCGCAGCCGATAGCTGGGCTTCTTTCTTTGGTAAAAAACAAGAGAACCTAAAAGGCACCGGCATACCCAGCGATCCAGGCGTTGCAGATGCGGTTCGTAAAGATTTAAACGGCATTGGTTATAACAATACCTTATTTGTTTTTGACCCAAAAACAGGTAAAAAATTACCAGGTATCGATGTCGTTCCTATCGATGTAAACGGCAATGGTACCATTGATCCAACTGAAAATTTTTATGGCAACTTGCGTCAGTTTTTGAAGGCTGTAAACGATGGCACTTACCCTTCGCCACCGGCTCGTAATCTGTACTTTATTACAAAAGGTAAAAGCAATAACAAAGAAATTCTTGATTTCTTTCATTGGGTGCTCACCGATGGTCAGCAGTTTGTAGCGCCGGCAGGCTACGTAGCCTTGCCAAAGGGCGTTATCGGCGACCAGATTAAGAAACTTAGTAAGTAATTTCCCTATTACCTCATGGCGCGCTTATAGCGCCATGAGGTAATTCCTGCTCAAACACTCAAACGTCATCTACTTATGCTGAAAATAACAAGAACTGTTGTTCTGGTTTTTCTTGTAAGCTATTTTATCTCGTGTCATAATACAGATAATAACAATGGCACTACACAACAGGTTTCTATCTCTCTCTCGGGTGCATTTGCTTTATATCCGCTGGCGCAAAAATGGGCGGAAGAATATAATAAAGTTCATCCTGAAATCCGCTTTGATATACAAGCTGGCGGGGCTGGCAAAGGCTTAACTGATGCGCTCTCTGGCGCTGTTGATGTCGGTATGTTTTCGCGGGCTATTAGTGATGAAGAAAAGAAGAAAGGTATCTGGTGGATTTCGCTTTGTAAAGATGCCGTGCTGCCAACGGTTAATCCTGCTAACCCATACATCAGCGACATCAGAACAAAGGGCATTACGAAAGACGAATTCAAAGCCATTTATGTAGATCAGACCATAAAAGACTGGAAGGATATCTACAAGACCGGAAATGGCGCAAAACTCAATGTTTACACACGTTCTGATGCTTCCGGTGCAGCCGATTCCTGGGCAGCTTTCTTTGGTAAAAAGCAGGAGAATTTAAAGGGGTTAGGCATGAATGGAGACCCTGGCGTTTCGGATGCTGTAAAGCGCGATAAAAATGGCATCGGCTATAACAATACATTGTTTTTATTCGATATAAAAACCGGTAAGCAAATACCTGGCATTGAAGCCATCCCGATTGACGTAAATGCCAATGGAACCATTGATGCAGATGAAAAAAATTATAGTGATTTACCAACTTTTTTACAAGCCGTAAACGATGGTAAATATCCGGCGCCACCAGCCAGGGAATTGTATTTCATCACCAAAGGGAAACCAGCTAAAAAAGAGATTCTTGATTTCTTTCATTGGGTGCTTACCGATGGCCAACAATTCGTAAAATCGGCAGGCTATGTACCGCTGCCCGATAGCACGATCAAAGCCCAATCTGATAAACTAAAGTAAAACCAAAACAACAATGAGTTTAGCAATCAATACGACTACAGACTCACAAACATTATCCATCAACCGGAGAAAAATCTGGGACAGCATCTCCTCTAAATGGATGGTGTTATGTCTTTCTTTTTTCCTGTTGCTGCCGCTGTGTATCGGTCTGGGTTTAATTATTAAATCAAGCGATTTATGGCGCACGCACACTTTTTCAAATCTTATTCTGTCGAGCGACTGGAGCCCAAGTGAAGGTAAATTCGGTTTTTTGCCCTTTATTCTCAGCTCAATCGAAGTCACTGTTATCGCACTCGTCATTTCCTGCCCGCTATGTTTGCTGTCTTCTATTTATCTCACGCAATTCGCTCCGCAATGGATGCTGAAATTTATGCGCCCGGTGATTGATATCCTTGCAGGTATTCCATCTGTTGTGTATGGCGTTTGGGGCGTGCTGGTGATCGTGCCATTGGTATCAGATACCATTGCTCCCTGGTTTCATAACGATTCGTTGGGATACAGCATTTTGGCAGGTGCGCTGGTGCTGAGTGTGATGAGTATACCTTATATCTTAAACATGATACTCGAAGTATTTCGTCAGATTCCTGTTGAGCTAGGCGAAGCAGCTTTATCACTTGGCTCTACCAAATGGGAAACGATCAAGCATGTGTTTTTGCGTAAAGGCGCAACGGGCATTATCTCAGCTTTCGGGCTCGGTTTTTCTAAGGCGTTAGGCGAAACCATCGCTGTAATGATGGTAGTGGGAAACGTAGTACAGGTGCCGCATTCAGTTTTTGATGCAGGCTATCCGCTGCCCGCACTGGTGGCTAATAATTATGGTGAAATGATGTCGGTTCCTACCTACGATTCAGCGCTTATGTTCGGCTCGTTGTTACTGTTCTTAATCATTATCACCATCAATGTAATCTTCCGTTTCATCATCTATAAATCCGAAGCCATATGACACTAAGACGTAAATGGGAAGAAAAATTCTTTAAATACTTAACCGGCTTCGTTAGTCTGCTCATCGTATTAGTGTTAGTACACATTATATACAATATCATTCAGAAAGGTGCATCAGCCTTGTCGTGGGAAGTATTGACACAAGAACCAAAAGGCGGGTTTTATATGGGCGGTGGTGGCGGCATTGCCAATGCAATTGTCGGCTCGTTTTATCTTGCATTCGGCGCTACGCTGCTGGCATTTGTCGTCAGCCTTCCGGTAGCTTTGTTCATCAATATTTATTTAATCAGGTATCCCAAATTGTTGGTCGGTATCCGCTTTTTTCTTGATGTTCTTTGGGGTGTTCCTTCTATTGTTTTTGGCGCTTTTGGTTTTATTTTATTGATGTATATGGGCTTGCGCAATTCGCTCGGCGCGGGTATCGTTACCGTTGCCACACTTATCTCTCCCATCATGATCCGCGCGATGGACGAAGTGCTGATGACGATTCCCATCGGTTTGCAGGAAGCTGCGTATTCGTTAGGTTCCACTAAAACAGAAACGGCGTTTAAAATCTTTTTCCGGCAGGCGCTGCCAGGCTTTGCTACGGCCATTCTTCTTGCTTTTGGTAGAGGAATCGGCGATGCAGCCTCGGTGCTGTTTACCGCAGGCTATACCGATCATATTCCACAGAAGTTAAGCGACCCGGCAGCGACTTTGCCTTTGTCTATTTTCTTCCAGCTTGGATCGCCGATAGAAGAAGTGCAGAACCGTGCATTCGCGGCGGCTATAGTTCTTACCACGATCGTGTTAGTCATTAGTGTAACGGCAAGATTGTTATACCGCAAAAAATAACCAAACACTCAAACGCAACTACTATTTATGAACACAACAACAGCAAATACAGAAATGCAATACCAAAACATAACCAGCGAAGTGCCAGTAATGAGCATTAAAAATCTTAACGTGCACAGCAAGTCTTCGCACATCCTAAAGAATATCAACATCACCATCCCGAAAAATAAAATCACTGTATTGTTAGGTCCATCCGGCTGCGGCAAAACAACATTGCTGAAATGTATGAACCGCCTGACCGATTTGTACAGCGAGTTGAAACTGACCGGCTCTATCGAGATTGACGGTGAAAATATTTTGAATGAAAAACGCGACATTACCGCCATAAGGCAAAAGATGGGATTGGTGATGCAGCGTCCCTTTCCACTGCCCATGAGCATCTATGATAATATTGCGTATGGCTTGAAACTAAAAGGCGTAAAGAATAAGAAGATAATTGCAGAAAAGGTAGAAAAGCATCTGCGTGAAGTTGCACTTTGGGACGAAGTAAAAGATCGCTTAAAAACAGGCGCACAGCGGCTTTCCATCGGTCAGCAGCAGCGGCTGTGTTTGGCAAGAGGCCTGGCGGTTGAGCCCGAAATTATTTTGGCAGATGAGCCGACTTCGGCATTAGACCCCATCAGCAGCCGCGTGATAGAAGAGGAGTTTGTGAATCTTAGAACGGACTATACCATCATCATGGTTACCCATATTTTACGACAGGCAAAGCGTCTCGCCGACTATGTAGTGTTTATGTACTACGGAGAAATTGTAGAGCATGGAAATGCAGACGATTTGTTTAACAATCCACAGACAGATATTCTGAAGGAATATATGAGAGTAGGTCACTGACAGTTTCTCGTCAGAGATGTACGTTTGAGCAAACCGGCCGTCTTTTCTAAGATGGCCTTTTTTCTGACTAAAAAAAGCAGTGACCCGGTACGAAGATAGCCCTTGTGCCCTATTTGGCCACTGCACTTCATCTTATAGCTAAAGGTGCTCTGTAGTGGGCACCTTTTGTCTGATTATTATAGTCGGTATAACTAATTTCTTATGATTGAGGATAGCTAAAAATGTAACTAATTTGCTTTCCTACTCACTTCGCAAGCTTTTTACAGGGTTTACCACCGCAGCCTGCACTGCTTTGTACCCAACGGTTATCCAGGCAATCAACACCGAAGCCAGCATAGCAACAGCAAACATCCAGATACCGATATTTATTTTATAAGCAAAGGTGTGAAGCCAGTTATTGCTGATATACCATGCCACCGGAGCCGCAATAACAAACGCTGCCACGATTAGTAGTGTAAACTCTTTTGAAAAAATATAAACGATATGGCTGATGCCGGCGCCCAGCACTTTGCGTATGCCCACCTCTTTTGTTTTTTGCACGGCCATGAACGAAACCAATCCATACAAGCCCAGGCACGAAATGAAAATGGCTAAGCCGGCAAAGATTTTATACAACAGCGACAACTGCTTTTCCTGCTTGTAAAAATCGTTGATGGTGTCTTCAAAAAAATTTGCGTTGTAGGCATATTCGGGGTAGGTGTGGTTCCACAAATGCTGAACCTCGCTTTGTGCGGTGGCTAAATTATTAGTGCGCAGTTTTACCGCTATGTTGTAATAAAAATTCTTATTGGTGCCAATGAGCATAGGTCTCACTTCGCTACGCAGCGACGAAGCCTTAAAGTCTTTTACAATACCTACTATCGTGTTCCAGTGCCCGCTGCCAAGGCGGATATTTTTGCCAACCACATCCTGTGGCTGTTTGCCATTCAGGTGTTTTGCCAATGTTTCGTTTACCAATACTTCGTTCAGTGTATCGCTGGTTGCATAGTTGCGCCCTGCCAGCAGTTGTATACCATACGTGTTCAGGTAGTTGTCATCACCAAATTTCAGGTAAATCTGGTAGTTCTCGTCGGGTTGGTGATTGTAGGCAAAATTGGTTGACCAGCTATTTAACGAAGAAGGTGCATCGCTGTTTAGCGATACACTTTGCACGCCCGGCACCGCTAGCAACTGCTGCCGGAAAGAGGACAGCTTCGACACGGTTGCACTGTCTCCGTTATCGGTCAGTATCAGTACTGCTTCTTTATCAAAACCCAGGTTGGCTTTGCTGATAAAATCCATCTGGCTTATCGCCACGATGGTACCAACAATCAGCACCTGCGAGATAGCAAATTGCGCTACCACCAGCCCTCTGCGCAGCACGATGCCGCCACTTTGCCGGCTGCTTATTTTATTGCGAATTGCCGTAATGGGGCTGAAGCCCGACAACACAAAAGCCGGGTACAACCCCGCCAGTAAAGTGACTAATACAGCAAGCCCAAACAGCATGCTCAATGTAGGCAGTGTAAACACACTCAGGCTTTCTTCTATCGAAGCAATGTGTTTGATATAAGGAAGGGAAACCTGCACCAGCACCAGGGCAATCAACACTGCAATGGCAACAATCAATGCTGTTTCGCCCATCATCTGTAGAAAGAGATTCGTGCGGTTGCTGCCCATTACTTTCCGTATGCCCACTTCCTTGCTTCTGTTTACGGCCTGCGCGGTAGACAGGTTGATGAAGTTGATGCACGCCATAATGAGGATAACAAAGCCTATAACCGATAGCGTCCACAGTACAGAAAGGCTTACCGGCGATTCGCCAAACAAATCGAAACGGGTATCAAAATGAAGATCGCTGAGCGGTTGTAAGAAGTTGGAAGTGGTGCTGGTGCCGTTCTTCGGGTAATGCGCAGCGCCAAACTGAAGCAGGCGTTTGTTCATCTCAGCCACTGTTAGGTTCCTGGGCAGCAAGGCATACACCTGGTGATTGCTGGTGAGGTTGCCCCATTCTTTGGTATATCCATACGCGCTGCCGCTGTTTACCAATGTAGCATAAGAAATCATCACCTGCAAAGGCAGGTCGGTGTTTTGCGGAACGTCCTGCAAAATGCCGGTTACTTTCAGGGTGATGGCATTATCGAGCTTCAATGTTTTACCAACGGCACCGTGCCAATCGCCAAAATATTTTTCTGCCGTGCTTTTGCTAAGCACTACGGTGTTGGGTTCCTGCAAAGAAGAGGCGTTGCCTTCCAGCCATTGATAACTATTGAACAAACTGAAAAACTGCGGCTCGCAAAAGAAAATGCCTTTGCCTTCAATAAACTTCTTGCTGGTTTGAGCCGTAGCTGCGGGCACCGTTACCTGGCTGCCATTGTTGCCATCAATAGCGGCAAAAGAGACATCGGGCATATCGGCGCGCAAGGCAGCCAAGGCGGGGCAGGCAACGCCGGGGTTGTAGGTAATGCCGGTAGCGTATTTGTTTTGCGAAACGATGTGGTATAAGCTGCTATAGTTTTGCTGAAACTTCTCATAGCTCAGCTCGTACGTTACAATGATGAACAATATAAGGCTGGCGGCTATGCCCACTGCCAGCCCACTGATATTGATAAAAGAAAAAACCTTATTGCGGCGCAGATTTCGCCAGGCTACGGTCAGATAATTTTTAAGCATAACGGAAGTTTATTATCCTTGTCAGTTGTAATAATTATTATCAGGAAAACGGAGGATTGTATTTCTCTTTCAACGGGTATGCCACCGCTGAAAGGCTGTCTGGCAAAGGCTTTCCGCCTTGCCAAATCACAAAAAGTGTTCGATAATGAACACCTTTTGTGCGGTTGTGAATAGCGCAAATCAATTGATATGAGATAAAACGTTTAGAAGGGTGATGCCGAACATCTCAGGTGTTGCAGAAGGCGGAGTTTTGTAGTATTAAAGTTCAATCGAAAATTTTCAGCCCCACGTTTGGCAATACCTTGTTAGCTGTATTTTTTCTTCGGATATCATATTGTCCAAGTTTTAATTGTCCCGTCATACGACGCACTTATTATTGTCTTGCTGTCTAAAAGTTCAATGGATTGCACAAAGTTCTGATGTTCAAGCTCTGAAATCAATTGTCCATCCAAACTCCAAATTTTCACTTTATTATCCTCTCCACCAGTCGCAATACGTTTGTTGTTTATAAATTTAATTGTTCTGATAATTCCAATATGTGCCTTAAATGTCTTTATTTCCTGTTGCTGATAATCGTCATTTAAGGTTCCAATAGAAATTTCTCCATTTAAACTACCGCTGATAAGCTGCTTTGTCTGATTATTAAATGCAAGGCTGATAATTGGAGCGTTGGCGTAAAAAGTATTGATTGACTTTTCGTTTTTGCAATTCCAAATTTTTATGGTGCTGTCCTCCGAACTTGAAGCAATAATATTATCGTCGAGTTTTATGACCTGCCAAACCCCATTTTCGGTTTGAATAGTTGACTCTGTTACGATAACCTCTGGTAAGTATGGCTTTACTCTTTTAAAAAGTTGACTAGCCAAATCATCATTATCCATTACAAACCTGTCGTTGTTTCTGTAATAAGTCGGGTAATTTGAAATGGCTTTTTGAAATGAGTTTTTGATGCCTGTAGTTAATAACTGCTCACATTCGGATTTAGAAAAAAGAGAAGGAATTACAAAACATGTAAAGCTTGTATCGGGCAAAATATTTTGTATTTCTATTTTAGAAGTTGTCAAAGCAGTTCTGATTCTTTTTGTAAATTTTGCTTGGCTTGTATTTCAAACTCATTGTGAAACAAGTCTGTTTTAAAAATTCTGCTCATGGATAAGAAGTGTTGCAAAACTTTTTTACGCCCTGGATTATAAACGAAGTCAGGATAAATAGAATATTCTCTTCTTACATTTTTATAATAGAATGAATACGTTTCCCAATCTTGTCCTAATACAGAAAGGTCAGCATCTGTAAAATAATTTGTGTCATTGTCTGTTGATTGAAGGTGCGATTTAGTGGCTAAAATTTGTTTTTTGCAAAGTTCAATTTTGTCAACAGGAACAGAAATTTGTTGTAACCGCTTTTCAGCAAATTCAGCACTCTTTTCCTCGTTATCAGATTTTAGAGAGTTATAAATTATATCGTGATAATAAAAGGGTAAATAAAACCGTATCCCAGTTTTGTATTTCTCCTTTCATTTTCATCAATTGTACTAATAGATTGTCCAGATGTTGTAAGGTATGGTAATGTCTTTTTTTACTTGAATAATGTTTCTCAATTTCTGTCCAGAGTTCATCAATCAGACGGTTATCGTCTATGTAGTTTGTCAAAAGTCCTATGAATGTTTCTCTTAGTACGGTCATCTTAAAAAGCATAGCTAACTCCCAAACATACAAACTTTATACTACCAAACCATTCTCACAATCCAACCAACCATACATTCCGCTCGCTCAAAACATCTCAAAAACTTAAATATCCATTAAATCAAAAATGTAAAAAAATGTCAGAATCAATAATGACGTTTTTCAGGCATTAAAAGGCGATTAAAAAAATATGTAACTATTGTATTTTACATCTGAACGGTGCAATTTTACATCGTTCCTGCAGTTGTAAAGAAGACAAAAACGTCATCAGGGCAACATCCCAAAAGGGCAGAAGGAAAGCCGGTAAGGGCAGACGGAAAAGTATAAAAAGCAGATGATAATGGCTG
>CAZZZH010000061.1:0-18910 GCA_964658445.1 Ilyomonas sp. | reverse complement strand
GGCTTATCTGGTGATAAAGATTACTGTTGGGATAATAATCTTTAATATCCCGTGTTGTATCTAACGGAGTGGGCATATAGTGATGTTGCGAGATGGAATCAAGGCAGCTGGAATTATAAATGTTTTTGCCCCATTCAGCTAACGAAAGGGTATCGGCGTTAAACTCAGAAAAAAAAGTAGAATCGCTGACCAGCAGGCTTTTCTGGGCAAATAAAGAGGGAAGACTTGAGGCAATGATTAAGAGAAGAAGTAATGTTTTTTTCATAAGCGTGTTTATCGGTTATCGGTTTTTTCCGGAAAAACAAGATTAAGATGTTGTGGGGATAGTAACAAATTTTAGAAGTAAAGAAATTGTACAATTTCTTCTTCCGGTAGTTTAGAAAGCCTGGTACCCGCAAATGCGGTTAGAAGCCCATTCGGAACTGAGGTGAATGGTATATTGTGCACTTCGTTTTCTGATTGTGTTTGTTTGGGGAAGGAAGGGACGGACTTCAAGTAAGTGGTGGCGAAGTTGTAAAGTTCGCCAACCTTTTGTGTACTTCTTCGGGCAGATGGAGATGACTGCTATGGGACAGCCAGAGAGTGCTGTGGGGAAGTTGTACAGCACCGCAAGAAGCGAGGCGGCAACCGTGTGGAAAGAAAAAGTGGTTGCTGCCATCCATTGCCGGGTGGGAGTTGCGGCAAGTGTTTACCTTTGGTTGTTGTTATACAAATCGTTTACGTAATGTTGAAGATTGATCGGTTTCAGGTAATCGGACTAGCCCTGTCGTTGTTGTTTGTAGTTTTTGGATGCAAAAAAGACAAACCCGAACCGGGACCTGCTGACAATAAGGTTGATATTTATATGGCCGGCTATATGACACTTACTTCGTTTGAAACACCGGTATACTGGAAAAACGAACAGCTGATGGACACCCTGCCAACACCTGCCGGATTTGTCGGCGCAAGACCCACTTGCATTGCCGCTGTGGGTAACGATGTATATGTAGGCGGCTTTGCTTTTGACTCGCACGGTTTTTCGACGGCTGTTTATTGGAAAAACAGTCATCCTGTTTTATTAGACAGCGGTTTCATTATCTCGTCTGTGTCTTCGATTGCTATATCTGGAACAGATATTTACTTCTCAGGGTCTGTAACCAGAGCCAACCAGCAAATGCCTGTGTACTGGAAGAACGATGTTGTATTTTATTTACCTGTAACCAGCGATGCATCTTTAAGTGCGGAAGGTATCAACCTAATTGGGCAAGATATTTACATAACGGGCGGAGGAAACAGTTATTGGAAAAACGGCGAGTTGACTGTAACAAATGTTAATGGCTCTATTAAAGCGCTTGGCGTTTCGGGGAGTGACCTTTATTATGCAGGCACAACGGGGACCTACCCTACTTTTTTTGCTACGTACTGGAAGAATGGCCAAGCGGTTGTTTTAGATGAACCCGCCGGGGCAGAAAGCCGTAACTCTGACGCTTTTGCTATTTCCGTGTCGGGCTCCACCGTTTATATTTTGGGTACCGGCTTTGTAGGATCGACCAATAGTTTTACCAACCGATATTGGATAAACGGAAAGCGCATGGAACTTGACAATAACGAATTTCCGCTTTGGGCTACCGCTATTGCCAGCGCAGGCGAGGATGTGTATATATCGGGCAGCAGAAGCCCGGGTTTAAATGCCACCGACTTCATTGGCTGTTACTGGAAGAATGGAGAACCTGTTGATTTTCCAAGCGATGAAATGAACGTACAGCCTCTTTGCTTATTTGTTTCTAAAAATTAAGTCAATCGCCGGTAACTCAACTTTTCCCGCGCAACGATAGGTAATATGGCTGCCTGCGGATTCCATGGTTTACTTGTTCTTGCCACCCAGAAATGGCGACACGGGCGGCGTGACGTGATCGAAAAGAGTATCGCCTGTGTTTTTGTTTTGAAGCGAATCCAGAATAGCCCCGCTTTGCACATCTATCTGCTCATTGAACGGAGCCGGCACATTGGGCTCATTCTGATTGCATGCGGCCATACGGATAGCGATAAAAACGAATGGCCAAAGAAACCGATAGAAGGTTCGGTTTGAAATGACCGGCGCTTTCCGCTTCTGCTGTGTATAGGGTGGCTCGGTGTAAGCCTGATAGGTGTAGGTATAATTTGTGCTTTCCTGCGCATCGTTGTCGCTGCCTTTAAGAAAGGCACGCAGGCGCTCGTCGTAGCGCGCACGCTTATCGTCGTCGTTCAAACAGGAATAAGCCTCCTGCAACTCCTTGAACTTTTCGGTATAAATAGCCGAGCCGTTGTGAAGATCGGGATGCCATTGTTTAGAGCGGCGCCGGTACGCCATTTTAACATCGGCAAATGGGGCGAAGTTTTCTATGCCCAACACCTCATAATAGTTTGTCATGCAGACTGAAGAGAGCCATTAGCAGCGCAAAGCAAACATAAGGAGATTAGCGGAATGAAAATGATTGCTGCGATTGTTTTATATGCCCGGTGTGATGTGATGAAATTTGAAACTTTGCCGAATTTATTTTTCTGATTGTATGTAATTGTGGGATAATGTTGCAGGATTTAATGCCGATACAGACATAGCGAAGTTATCAGCCCCGCTATGTCTGTGTTTTAATTTATAATAATAAGATCGACCCTATTTTTTTGGAAATAAATGCAGCTTGTTTACATCCAGGAAAGGAGAATGATCGTTCACCGCATGCTGTGTATCTAAGATGGGATGCAGTCCATCACGCGGATCTATCTTTCTCTTTTGCGGCGGCACGATCAAAGGCTGCGCACTATTATCCGTTTTCGCTTTGCTTATCTCTGCCAAGCTGGCTAAAGCAGACAACACCGGTGTATGGTTTACATCGAGCAACGAAAGATAACGCGACAGGATAAATTGTCCAACCAGCCCGTTGTTGCCCCAGTTCGCCAATAAAAAGTTCATATCCTGAATTTTATCGTTACCTACGCACTGCCCGGTGTACACATCGCAACAATAGTGGCAGCACGCAGGCCCTAATCCTACATATTGGCTCCATTGGTCTTGAGGCATTGTCCAGATACCATCTGCCATCTTTTGTGCCACCGTCGCCAGGAAAGAAGCGATGCTGTTAATCTCATCCAGGTAAATCTGGTTTATGGTACCAAAGTCGGGAAAATGACCCTGCAGCACCGTAAGCCTTGCCGAAACAGCAAACAGAAAAGCCGGCAATGGCAGGCGGCAATCCCACACATAGTTGCCTTGCTCGCGGGGCACCAGATCGCTCATCCTTTCCATGTCTGCGCCGGCAAACATGTGCTTAACATCAAACGGGTGCGACGATGCGTAAATGGTCCAGGGGCCCATTCCTACATTTCCACGGGCTTGCATGTCTTTTTCAGCCGTCAGGTATAATTGCCGGTCGAACAATCCCAGCCAGCGTGAGTTGGTCATTAGTTCGTTTACCGCTTCGCGCGAATCTGTATCTGCCTGCAGGGCGCTGGCATAGATTACGCCGTTATCCATAGGCTTGCCCTGCTGCACCCATACGCTTACGGCTTGTGCAGCCGACCTGGCTTTGGCAAGCGAAGAATCGATCAAACCCATTGTACTTAGATAGCTGGATTCTACTTCGGTATCCTGCACCTTTTGGATTTCTGCTTTCAACGCGTCGAACAGTTTGGCAAACTGATCTTCCGGCGATGGCACCAGACCCAGTAGCTTCAGCGCCTCATCAGCAAAGTTGATTCCCGCCGTTACCGTGGAAACTGCTTTCGAAACGAACTCGATAAAGCTTACGGTTTGTTCAACCAGCTCTTTCTGTTGCGCAGAAAATTGAAGAATACTATAGATGTCAGGCAGTTTTCCATCTGCCACAGGTAATGGCGCTACCAACAGCCCATCGATGGCTTTGCTGGTGAAACCTGGCTGCACGGCGCGAATGCGATTGTAAAGCGATTGAAGATCGGCCACGCGCTGGCTGGTGGACGTTGGGACAGATGTTGCTAAAGGTGTCATAATGTGTTCAATTTTGTTTATAAATATGATTTGCTTTATTCGTCGGCAAACGTAGCCGCGCGCAACGATAGCCTAAGGGCATAACCGACTAACGTCGGCTTCCAATCGTCGAACGAAAGAGAATGAGATGAAAAGGGTCTATTTTTGAGTTAGCGGCGACCGACTAAAAGCTTTATGAGTAACATTCTTAAACTTCTTTTGTTTGTTCTTGTTTTCCATGGTGACAAAGCTTTTGCAGACGCAACACCCTTTAATGACAATGAACGAATAGACCTTAGTTATGAAACCACTAACAAACAACTGTTTGACAGTTGTGGTATCATTTACAGGAATTATCAAACAAACACGTTAGATACTTTTTTCCATTCTGACGGTGGTAAGTGTATTACGGTTGCTGACATTAATGGTATCAGACTTATCAGGCTTGTTCCTGACTCGTTTAAAATTATTTCGTACTATAAGAACAAAGTTCTAACCAGCCCAGTGTTACATCAGAACGGACTTAGTTCTTACCACCACCTTCTGGTTACCGACACGGCAATAAAAGATATAACACCCGTTTTCGGAATCTTATATACCAACTATTTTATTGCTTTACTGACTACTATTTTTTTAGAATTAATTGTTGCATTTGTTTATTTCCGGCGACACAAAATCCTTTTGAAAAATCTTACCTACATTGTTTATATCAATCTTTGTTCGTCAATATGCTTGAAGCCAGCCACCGATTTTTATTGGACAGGTAATATAGAATGCGGGAAAGAAAGCTGATGGTGGATACCCACTGAATTCTGTAATTTTAAACCTCAATTCATCAATATGCTCCGTAAACAATTTCTGAGAAACCTACTGCCGCTGCCTTTTCTTGGCAGTGTTTCTGCGCCGAAAGATGCTACCTTAAAAATCTTTATGAAGAGCGCCTGGGGGTCGGATGACCCTACCAGAGCTTCCTTTCCCTTTCTCCACGGGAACGCGCTGGCTGAAGCCGGGCACCAGGTACAAATCTTTTTGCTGGGCGAGGCGGTAAGTCTGATGCGCGACAGTACGCTGAATGCAATAACTCCCGTGGGCTGGCCCGCCTTACACGAAATATTTCCAAAAGTGCTGGCTAATAAAATACAGATTTATGCTTGTGGTGCTTGTTGCCGGGCGCGTGGCATTACAGATGCCGACCTGAAAAACAAAAACGCCAAATTTGGCAATCCGCAGATTTTCGTCGGCTTAACGGAATGGTGTGATAAAATCATTACGGAATAGTTTCCGTTTTGCTGCGTAATGGCTGCAACTTCCCCCGATTGGTGCTTGCACTGTGGAAGATCCTGCTTAGCCGTAGGGAGACTCGCATGGAAGAAAAAAGCCCGGTGTTGTGAACCGGGCTCTGTACGTTTTGACGTTAGCGTGCTTTTTTCTTTGGATCGGCTTTCTTTTGTGCTGAGCTTTTCTTTTTCGTAGGCTTATTCTTCTTTGGCTCGGCTGTTTTTTTCGACATACAATTACATTTAGTGTTAGTGAATGATTTATTCCTGACTGACAACTATTTCTTCCCGTTCTTCCCTGTTATTGGTTCAGAAGGGATGCCTGTTCAGCCAGAATGTAAGTGGGCAAAGATATGCGTATACGGGTAACCACGGTATTTGAATGAGGCGAGCAGTGTGGGCAGATGGTAAACCTTTTTACGCTGTTGTTGGGCTTTTAAAAAGATATAGCCAGGAGAATAAAGCCTGTCTGCCTGGGAGCCTGCCTACGGTTTGAACCCGGCAGCGAAACAAAAGTGCGTGAAGAATATGACCCGTGCTGTAACCGGACGCGTTATTCTGTTTGCCGGCTTACCGGCAGCTAGGTAGTTTGTGCATTTGTTGTTGTGAAGAAGAAACGCCGTGAGGAACTTGGTGATTGTGTTGTGATAAATGCTGGGTTCAGGATATTGAAGAACGTGGAGATGAGCAGTCAGCTGGAGACTAACTTTTATTGAACAGCCAGAGAGCCCTGCGGAACTCTCTGGCGAGCGGGGGCATATCGTCAGCTTAACAAGATTTCACAATCCTTCCGCTAATTTCGCAAAAGCCTCCTAAAACATTCGGGCACCCTTACCGCGAAATCAGCGGAGGCATGCCCCAAGTCCCGGTGCCCTGTCGCGAAATCAGCGGAGGCATCCCCGAAGCTCAGGTGCCTTACCGCGGAATCAGCGGATGATGTCTGGAAGTTTCGGGGGCGCTTCCGCTAATTTAGAAATAATCTACAGTACAACAGTGTGCTATCAAGATGTGGAGATGCTATTGCAGGAAAAAGCAGTTGCAGACTTCAAGAAAAATGTGGCGAAGTTCCAAACTTCGCTAAGCTTCTGTGTAACACTTCGCGGAGGTGGGCGGAAATATCTCGGGAAAGAAAAAATAAACATCTTTATGGACCTGGCCAAGTCATGCCGTTGCCACCAGTATAGATGGCAGAAAATGAACCCGATGTGATGGTGCTAAGGCTCGAGTCGCTGACATCGCCTCGTGCCGTAAAATTGAAGCTTCCCTTTATATTGTCTTTTGTAAGCGTATTGATATCTACATATCCGCCCGTACTCCATTTGTCAGAAGAATGGTTGATATCGGTATAAACGTATAGGGCTATAATGCCTGAGTCTAATTGGTCAGAACCGTCGTTATTAAAATAATACCTGCCGGGCTTCGGTACAAAATCAAAACCTATTGACATGTACTGGCAAGCAGAGTTCAGCGTTGTGTCAGTGCCTCCGATGCTGAGGATAAACCTGTTTTTTTCATAGATATAGGAAGTACCAAAATAGGAAGATGATGGTCCTGTGGCTTTCCACGGATGGTTGTTAATCGTAGCTTCGAAAAAATAATCGCTGCTATTGGGTTTTGGTGTATTGTTTTTTTCGCAGCCCGATAGAAGCAGAATCAAGAGCAGGCAACGGAGTGGCCGGTGTAACATCATCGTCATTCATTTTGGTTCCAAGAGAAAAGAGCATACGCCGCATTGGCATGACAACAGTGTTGGGCGAATGTAGTGCAAATGCTCGAAAGTCAGTATTACGAAGTCACAGCGTTTGGGATAGATGTAGGGAGGCTGTACACTTGGTTATTGCTGGGACCTCTAGCGGCAAGGTGAAGGAGTGAAGAAGTTGAAGTCATTCGGAGATTGACTTTTATTGGAGAGCCAGAGAGCGTTGCGGAATTCTCTGGCGAGCGGTGTTATATAGAAACCTTGCAAAATTTTCCTAAATAGTCACTTATATTTGATTCCATGAAAACCTCTTGCTCTATCTGTTCCAGCCTGGCGATACTGCTGTTGCTCTTCTGTCTTTCCTGTAAAAAAGATAACAACGAAAACAACCCTTATACGCCAAAACAGGATGTGTATGTAGCCGGCACCATTAACGACCGGGCGGCTTTCTGGAAAAATGGTATTGCAAACGAGCTGGAAGATACGGCGGCATCGAATTGGTCGTATGGCATTTGTATTTACCCAACGGGAAATGATGTTTATGTATGTGGCGCTACCAAGATAAATGATATTAGATACGGTGTTTACTGGAAAAACGGGGTGGCGAATTACCTGAGAAAAGATTCGTCGTGTTATGCTTCGTCTATCGCTGCTTCGGGCAATGATGTGTACGTAACCGGGGGAATGATTTATAACCGGCCAGACTTAAACCCCAATTACACGAAAGCGGTTTACTGGAAAAATGGTGATATGTTCTACTTGTCAAAAGACTCGTCTGAAGCTATCCATATAGCCATTGCAGGAAGCGATGTATATATAGCAGGAGATGAAATCGTAGATGGTATTCACAAAGCTGTTCTTTGGAAAAATGGAGTAGCTATTTATTTGTCGGACCCTGCTATCGATTCTTATGCAGCCGATGTTTCTGTAGTGGGTGATGATGTGTATGTTGGCGGAACGGAGCACATAAACGGCGATTATGTTGCCGTGTATTGGAAAAATGGCATCTTATATTCTACTCAGCAGTTGTTCCAGGTACAAGCGATGTATGTTTCTGGCAGCGACGTATATATGACGGGATTTAATTTGTCTGCTTCTGATGCATCTGGCTATTACCTGTATGGTAAAGATGGGCTAACTACGAAACTTCCGGACATTTATAACATAAGCTCTATTTGTGTCTCTGGCAGCGATGTGTATATGGCACTTATAAAATATGATACTAACCCTGCTCCCTACGGAGGTAATTATGCAGCTTTATGGAAAAACGGTGTATCCATTCGGTTAAGTTCTACTTATAGTAGCGCCTATTCGGTTGTTGTGAGATAAATCTGCATTTTCAATCGGTGAAGGGTTACACAGCGGACTTACGGAAGTTTGCAAACTTCGTTGAGCTGCTGTGCAGCATCATCATTGCATGCGGTGTTGTTGTGTTATCAATTGAATAGTTTATTTGTCAAACTTTCCCTTCTTCATCTCCCCCGCCTAAAATACCTTCGCGCCTCACAACACGGGAGAATAAAAGGCTAACGATTCATAACTTCTCTCCCATTCAAACGGTTTGCGTATGTGGTTTCAGTTAGGAAAGTTTATTTTAAAATACCGTCTTCCGCTGCTCATTTTACTATTGCTTCTTACCGGCGTGATGGGCTTCTATGCCAGTAAGGTGCAGATGAGCTATGAGTTCTCGAAAGCGATACCAACCGATAACCCTAAGTATATAGCGAACCAGCAGTTCATTAAGCAGTTTGGGCAAAGCGGTAACACGCTGGTGCTGGGTATGCAGTCGGACCGGTTTTATACCTCGGCGTTTTTCAATGCAGTGGAAGACCTGCACAGGGATATTAAAGGCGTGCCTGGTGTAGAAGGCTTGCTGAGCATTCCCGAAGCGGTGACGCTGGTAAAGAACGACAGCCTGCAGAAGCTGGATGCAAAACGCATTTTTCACGCACCTTACAACAATCAACCGGCGCTGGATAGCGACAGGGCGGCGTTTGAAAACCTGCCTTTTTATAATGGCTTGTTGTACAACGCGGCGACGCATAGCTACGGCATGTCGGTAGCCCTGAATAAAGACAGCGCGAACAGCAAAGCGCGTACGGCGCTGATGAACCACATTATGGACAAGGTGCAGAGCTTTGAAACGGCAACGAAGACGGATGTGCATGTGAGCGGATTGCCATATATCCGCACCATTGTGGCGAATAAAATATCGAAGGAACTGAACTATTTTCTGTTGGGTTCTTTTTTGCTGAGCGCGATTACGTTGTTATTGTTTTTCAGGTCGTTCCCCGCGATGATCATGAGTTTGCTGGTAGTAGGCATGGGCGTGGTGTGGAGCCTGGCAACAATGGTGTTTTTCGGGTATAAAATCACGCTGCTGACGGCGCTGATTCCGCCGCTGATCGTGGTGATTGGGATACCGAACTGTATTTATTTTCTGAATAAATATCATTCGTCTTACCTGGAGAAAGGCGACAAGCAGGAAGCGCTGATAACGATGGTTGGAAGGATGGGAATTGTGACCTTGTTCTGCAATATTGCGGCGGCGATTGGGTTTGCGGTGTTTGCGCTGACGAGTTCGGATCTTTTGAAGGAGTTTGGCGTGGTGAGCGGTATCAATGTGATGGCGCTGTTTGTGATTTCGCTGATTTTTATCCCTGCAGTATTGAGTTATTTGCCGCCGCCGAAACCGCGGGAAGTAAAGTATCTGCACAATGCATTTTTAGAGAAAATATTAAACAAGATTGAGTTCATCACTTTTAATAAAAGCGGCTGGGTGTATGGCGTTACAGCGGTTGTTCTGGCGTTCGCGATAGCTGGTATCTTTCGATTGAAGAGCGAAGGATTTATTGTGGATGACTTGCCCCATACCGATGTGATTTATACCGACCTGAAATGGTTTGAAAGCAATTTTAATGGCGTGATGCCGCTGGAGATAACGGTGGATACGAAACACAAAAAGGGTTTGTTTAAAAGCCTGAAGCCGATACAGAATATTGATTCGTTTTCGCGCTACATCGCGCAGCAGCCGGTGACGGCAAGACCGCTGAGTTTTGTGGAGGGATTGAAGTTTGTGAAGCAGGCTTTTTATGATGGCGACAGTACGAGTTATAGCATTCCGGATGGAATTGATTTTACCTCGATGAGCGATTACCTGAAGAATAATGCAGCGGGTGCGGCGCCGGGCGCACAGAAAAACAGCGTGACGAGTATGCTGACGAGCTATGTAGATACGAACCAACAGGTGGCACGCATTAGCGTGAACATGAAAGATATCGGGAGCAAGCAGTTGCCGATTTTCTTAGACAGTATTCAGCATAAAGCAGATGCGATCTTTGATACAGCGAAATATAAAGTGACGGTGACGGGCTCTGCGGTTACGTTTTTGGAAGGCACTTCGTTTATTATTGATGGGTTGAAGCAAAGCATTCTGTATGCGTTCGGGTTGATCGCGCTGTGTATGCTGTACCTGTTTAAATCGTTTCGCATTTTGTTGTGTTCGCTGATACCGAACCTGGTGCCACTGGTGGTAACGGCGGGTGTGATGGGCTGGACGGGCGTAGCGCTGAAACCTTCAACAGTATTGGTATTTAGCGTGGCGCTGGGAATAGCGATTGATGTGACGATACGGTTTTTGATTAATTATAAACAAGAGTTGGGGCGGTATAACAATCAAGTAAACCCGACACTGAAAGAGACGATACAACATACGGGCATCAGTATTATTTATACGTCGCTGGTGCTGATAGCAGGCTTTGTGATTTTTTGTTTTAGTGAGTTTGGGGGAACTCGGGGGCTGGGATGGTTAACTTCGTTAACCCTCGTGGTAGGGACGTTGACGAATTTGATTTTACTGCCGGTGTTGATGAAGCGGAAGAAATGATGGGAACATGGATGACACAGACTTCGTGCATGGATGAGGAGGATTTTTATTTTGCTGATGATTGGTTTTGGAGTTGGTGATACCTCGATTTTAAGAGGAAAGATTGGTTTACAAAGGTGATTGAGGATTTTTAAAATGAATATGCGGAAAGAAATTTTAAGGATTGTACTTTCAGGTATTTTGGGAGTAATAAGCATTGGCTTGTTTGCGCAAGCGAATGAAAAACTCTTTACGAAAGTAACCGCCAAAGAAGTTACCAAGAAAGGAAAGTATACACTGGTTTTTGTTTATGACTTAACAGCGAATGATAAGGTTCTCAGGCAGCGGTTAACTGATGCATTTTTTGCGGTTTACCCTAAAGAAGCAGCGATGTATAATAGGCATACTGCCAGGAAGGTTACTTTCTTTATGGATCCGGCTTACGATGGTGTGGCGGCGACTGGCAATGATACGGTTCGGTTTAACCCGGAATGGTTTCGGAAACATCCGGATGATATAGATGTGGTGACACATGAGGTGATGCATATTGTACAGGCTTATCCCGATGATGCAGGACCTGGGTGGATTACAGAAGGCATCGCGGATTATGTTCGCTATAAAATGGGCGTTGATAATGCGGGGGCGGGCTGGAAGTTGCCCGACTATAATACGAAGCAGAATTATGATAACGCTTACCGCATTACTGCTCGATTCTTCATATGGATAGAACAGCGTTATGATAAAGACTTCGTTAAGCAATTGGATGCGGCTATGCGTGGCAAAAAATATAAGGATGATTTTGCGAAGCAGCACACGGGTAAAACGTTTGACCAGCTATGGCAGCAGTACGCAGGTAGCCCCGCCATTAATTAGCTTAACGCTGTCTCAGACAAAGTAATTAAATAAAGTGAGTAAGCTCTCACTAATTTATTAAAGACGACCAGAGATTTATTATCTCTCAGTCGTCTTTTTATTGTTGCTTTTCTGTTCTAAAAGATTTCTCTTTTAACATAACCGAAAGATTTCGTATATCCTGAAAACTCCTTAATTTTGAACTACTAAAAACTTCGTACTTAAACATTGTAGTTATGAAAAACCGATTTGTTCCTGTTGCTTCCCTGCTTCTTTTATGTGCTTCTGTTTCATATGCACAGACGGCGCCCAACGCATCTTCCACTGACAAAAACCAGAGCATCATTATTCGCAAAAAAGGTGATGCTAAAGAGAAGACCACTATTGTAATTGATGGCGATAAAGTAACCATCAACGGCAAGCCAATGGAAGACTATAAAGATGGTGACATCCAGGTGATTCAAAACATGAACACGGACAGGAACGTACCTATGCCGCCGCTTCCGCCCATGCCGCCACTGGCTCCGCATGGTGGTAGCAATATGTTTGTCCAAAGTTTCAACAGCCCGCATAATGAAGCCCTTCTCGGCGTGGCTTCTAAAAGCGATGACGGCGGTGCCACGGTGGAAATGGTTACCAAAAATAGCCCGGCCGAAAAAGCAGGCTTACAGAAAGGCGATGTGATTATTAAAGTAGGCAGCACTAACATTGATAATGCCGACGACCTGATGGGAGCCGTTGGCAAACACAAGCCGGCAGATAAGGTGAGCATTACTTTTAAAAGAGACGGGAAAGAAAAGACCGCCACCGCTGTGCTTGATAAAAACAAAGACCAGTCTTTTACCTGGAACAGCGATGATAATTTATTTCGCAACAAGATGATGAAAGACCTTATCATTAACTGGAATGATAGCAGACCGGTGCTTGGCATTCGTGCGCAAGACTTAGAGAATGGCTCGGGTGTAAAGGTGCTGGAACTAAATGATGACGATGCGCCTGCTGCCAAAGCGGGGTTGAAACAAGACGATGTGATTACAGGCATCAACGGTAAAACGGTGCAGTCTATCAAAGATATTAGAGATGCCATGAAAGACGCTAAACCGGGCGATGATATCAAGATCACGTACCAGCGCAACGGCGCTTCGCAAACAGCTTCGGTGCATTTACCTAAACCGGTAGAAACTTCTGATTTATAAACCACATTTTATTTGTTCAGCAAAAAAGACCGCCGATTGAAAACGGCGGTCTTTTGATTTATCCCTAATCGCTTCGTACTTAAATTTTTTATTCTTATCTATTTCCTTTTTTGATAAATAATCTCTGAATAAGCAATCTTTTTTCCCTGCACTATCGCTATTACATTTTGTTGTAACACTTCTGGCTCTGCGCCTTATATTTGTCATCTCACCAAGCAACAACCAACACATGTTTAACTTAATTCTGTTCGGCCCGCCGGGTAGTGGCAAAGGCACACAAAGCGAAAAGCTGATGCAGAAATATAATCTTATCCATCTGAGTACAGGCGATTTATTGCGAAAAGAAATCGCTGCCAAAACACCGCTCGGTATGGAAGCCAAAAGCTTTATGGACAATGGCATTCTGGTACCGGATGAGGTTGTGATCGGTATGATCAGTTCTGCATTGGAAGCCAACCCCGGCGCGCCTGGCTTTTTGTTTGATGGCTTTCCCCGCACCGAAGCGCAAGCCATTGCATTAGACAAACTATTAGCGCTGCACAAAACAGAAATCAACCTTGTGCTAGCGCTGGAAGTAAGCGAAGAGGAACTGGTAAACCGCCTGTTAAACCGGGGTCTAACCAGCGGTCGCGCCGATGATGTAAACGAACTAGTGATACGCGAGCGGATTATTGAATACAATAAGAAAACAACAATTGTTGCTGAACATTACCGCAAGCAGGATAAAGTAATCACTATAAATGGTGAACAAAACGAAGAAGAAGTTTTTATAGCTTTATGTTCCACCATCGATAAGAAGAACAAGGTTGAATAAAGTTTGAGATAGCTTGCTGTAAACAAAAGTATGATCAGTTACAGATTGATGAGATAACTCAGCCGTTTATATTATACTAAAACGGCGCTTTCGCTTCACCCAAATTATTGCAAAAAAAAGCCTGCTGCCTAAAGCCGCCTTGCAAAGAGGTTATGTTTGCATCTATTGATTGTTCTATCATGACGCGGTCGTTGCTATTTACTTTCCTGCTGGTTGTATTTGCCCTTGGCTTACTAATGGGCGTCTACTCCTGCGCCAACATCATACCACCCACAGGCGGACCGAGAGATTCTTTGCCACCGGTTTTAGTAAAGGCAACTCCAAAAGATTCTTCTGTTCATTTTAACGAGAATAAGATAACCCTCCAGTTCAATGAATATGTAACGGTAGAAAACGCGCAGGATAATGTTATCATCTGGCCAAACCCGGTAAAGCCACCGGTTATTGAAAGCAAGTTGAGCGTGGTGACCATTAAACTAAAAGATTCCTTAGAACCCAATACTACCTACACTATCAATTTTGGAAGAGGATTGAAAGATGTGAATGAAGGGAATACCGACAGCAGCTTTCATTATGCTTTCACCACGGGAAACCAGCTTGACCATAACGTAATAAAGGGCAAAGTGCTGCTGGCAGAAACCGGTAAGATAGACACGACTTTACTTGTGGTGCTGCATACCAATCTTACGGATTCTTCCATCGTGAAAAACCCGCCTCGATATTACACAAAGCTGGATAGCAAAGGCAATTTCCGGTTCTACAATTTGCCAACCGACACGTTTAATGTATTTGTATTGCCCAACGATTATACAAAGCGGTACGACGACAGTACCAAGCTCTTTGCCTTTACAAGCCAACCTATATTCATACAGGATTCTACGTCGAAGCCTATTACTTTATACGCTTACCAGGAATATAAAGCCACGGATAAAAAGAACCCGGCAGCGGCGGCAAAAACAGCAAGCACCAGCTCTTCGAAGACGTCCTCTAAAAAGAAAAAGAACGCTGATACAACTATTAAAGTAAATGTAGAACTGGACAACGGGAAGCAGGATTTTTTAAAACCGCTATCCCTTGTTTTCAGCGATACGCTGCGAAGTTTTGATAGCAGTCATTTTCATTTCACCGATACCAGTTATACGCCGCTGGCAGGTTTCCAATTACTTCCCGATACTACTCACACCCGGCTTTCGTTGACTTATGCCTGGAAGCAAAACACACCGTATAAATTAGTGATTGAAAAAGATGCGGTAAAAGATTCGTTGGGCAACGGGCTGGCAAAAAATGATACGCTGTCTTTTTCCACTTTGCGCGAAAGCGACTATGGCAGTATCCTGATGCGGTTTCAAAATTTAGATACTTCTAAACATCCTGTACTTGAATTGACACAAAACGATAAGATCGTTCAGTCGGTGCCACTTACCTCCTACCAATGGACGCAGAAGTTCATTCTTCCCGGCGATTATGAGTTAAGAATCTTGTTCGATGCCAACCGTAATGGTGTGTGGGATGCGGGAGATTATTTATCAAAAAGACAGCCGGAAGTGGTGCAGCAAATCAAGCTGAAAACCGGCAACAAAATAACCCTTCGGCCCAACTGGGATAATGAAGTGAATGTGTCGTTGTAGACGCTTTTAATTTTTGTTAGCGGGTAATTGCTCTTCGACAATTTGCGACGGTGAATCTTTACTTACAATAAATTCAGCCGGCTTCTTACACTGGCTTTTGCCAGTATCATTGCCTTGCTGTATCCCGGTATGCGAATGCGCTGCTGAAGCACCATTTGCGGCTGCAACTTCTTTATTTTTTTAAATAAAGAGAGGTAATATTTGTAAGCGACATACACACCAAAGCGGGCTTTCATGGGTAACTGAAGAATGCCTTCGAACGCTTTGTCAAAGTCTCGCTGTATGTCTTCTTCAATGGCATTTTTATCGGGCAATGTAAAATTCTTAAAGTCGCAGCCGGGAAAATACGTGCGGTTCAAACTGTTATAGTCAGCCTTCATATCGCGCAGAAAATTTACTTTTTGAAAGGCAGCGCCGAGGCTTTGGGCGAAAGGTTTTAAATGTTCATATAAAGCCGCATTGCCATCGCAGAATACATGCAGGCACATTAACCCAACCACTTCTGCACTGCCATAAATATATTCGGTATAACCGTTCTGGTTGTATCGCGTTTCACTTAAGTCCATCTCCATACTGTTGAAGAAAGCTTCGATAAGGTCAGGAGTAATATGATAATCGTTTACCGTTTCCTGGAAGCTTTGCAGGATAGGATTGAGGCTGATGCCACGCCCGATGGCAGCATACGTTTCTGTCTTAAACTCACTCAGTAAAACTTGTTTGTCATAGTCATGAAAGGTATCTACAATCTCATCGGCAAACCGCACAAAGCCGTAGATATTATGGATCGGCACTTGCAAGTCGGCGTGCAGCAAACGGATGGCAGAAGAGAAAGATGTGCTGTACGTTTCCGTAGCGATCTTGCTGCAAGCCCGGCTGACGCTATAAAATAAGTTCATCGTATTTGCTTTCGTTTCCTTCATTCGTTACTGATTCCATTCTTTTTGTACAACCTTCGCAACTATTTCGCCACTTATCAACGATGGAGGAACGCCAGGACCCGGCACCGTTAGTTGGCCGGCATAATAAAGGTTGCTAACCTTTTTGTTTTTACACGATGGCTTCAGGATAGCGGTCTGTGTCAAAGTGTTGGCCAACCCGTATGCATTACCTTTAAAAGCATTGTAGTCATGTATAAAATTACGATGGGCAAACGACTGTTTAAAAATAATATGTTTTTTAACAGACTGTCCAATGCGATTTTCGAACCGATCTAAAATAATGGAAAAATAATACTCGCGAAGCCCTTCGGTATCATCTGTCAGGCCTGCCGCTTCAGGTATCAGGAAAAACAAATTTTCGCAATCGGGCGGTGCCGCTGATTCATCGGTAACGGAAGTAGCGCTCACATAAAATAAGGGATCGGTAGCCCATTCTTTCGTTTCGTAAATCTGCCGGCCATGCTGCTCGAAAGAAGTATCGAAGAACAAGGAATGATGAGTTAGATTTTTCAGTTTCGTATTCAAGCCAATATAATAAAGTAAGCTGCCTGGTGCCATAACCCTTTTGTTCCAATAGTTATCAGAATAATTACGGTATTGCAACGGCAGCAGTTTTGTTTCTGTAAAATGATAATCTGCCGCGCTGATAACTGCATCCGCAGCATAAGTGCTGCTATTGGTTGAAACATTTTTTGCCAACCCTTTTTCTACTTCGATGCCCGTGACGTTTTGGTTAAAAGAGAACATCACACCCAATTCTTGAGCCAATGAATACATCGCTTCTACAATGCGGTACATACCACCTTGCGGATACCATGTACCGCCTTTAATGTCGGCATAATTCATCAGGCTGTACAAGGCTGGTATTTGCGCAGGCAAAGCGCCTAGAAACAGCACAGGAAACTCCATCAGCTCGCGCAGGCGTGGGTCTTTAAAGTGCTTGCCTACATGGGCTTTCATCGAGGTAAAAAGGTCTAACTTAAATACGCCTTTTACTACGTCAGCTTCTATAAACTCGGTTACCGACAAGCCGGGTTTATACACCAGTTTGTTCATCCCGGTTTCGTATTTGTAAGCCGCCTCTTTCAGGAAGACATCAAGCTGTTTGCCGCTTCCCGGCTCAATCGTTTCGAACAACATTTTAAGTTCATCATAGTTTGCCGGCACATCCATCATCACATCATGGAAGTAAATGCGGTACGAAGGATCAAGCCGTTGCAGCGTGTAATAATCATTTACCTTTTTACCAAAGGCAGCAAAAAATTTTTCAAACACATCGGGCATCCAGTACCAGCTTGGTCCCATGTCAAATGTAAATCCATCCTGCTTCAACTGCCTTGCTCTGCCGCCGGGTTGTGAATGTTTTTCCAGCACCGTTACCGCCCAGCCTGCCTTTGCCATAAAGCAGGCGGCAGCCAACCCCGCAAAGCCGCTTCCTATAATGACTATTTTTTTTTTCACTGGCAAGAAAGGTAAGTTGCAATCGTGAATCATTGCCGGGTTATTGACATGATTTTTTATTTTTTCCCAAAACAGATCGCATTTATTGAGCAAAAAGGCTTTAGGAAGTAATAAAATTATATATTTATTCTATATTGATAGCAAGTGGTTTAGGTTCTCATTTCGGAACTTAATATTTATGGATTACCTTAACAAATAAATACTAAAATAATTAGCCTGTAAAACTTTTTCGCTGTACATTTACATGCTGATTAATTTTACAATTCAAAAGAAAACCTCCCACACATGAGCAACACAGATAAGCTGAAAGCGCTGAAGCTAACGATTGACAAAATAGACAAAGACTTTGGTAAAGGCAGTGTAATGATGATGAACGAAAAGCCGGAGAGGCAAAATGAATCCATCTCTACGGGCTCTATCGGTCTCGACGTTGCACTTGGCATTGGCGGTCTGCCCAAAGGTCGCGTAGTAGAAATATACGGACCTGAATCGAGCGGTAAAACGACTATTGCTACACACGTCATTGCCGAAGCCCAAAAGAAGGGCGGCATCTGCGCCATTATCGATGCGGAACACGCCTTTGACAGCGCCTATGCTCAAAAGCTCGGAGTGGATATTGACAACCTATTAATCTCGCAGCCCGACTATGGTGAGCAGGCGCTCGAAATTGCCGACCGTTTAATTCTCTCCGGTGCATTAGACGTGGTGGTGATTGATTCTGTGGCAGCGCTGGTTCCTAAGAGCGAGCTCGAAGGTGAAATGGGCGACAGCAAGATGGGCTTGCAGGCGCGCCTGATGAGCCAGGCTTTACGCAAGCTTACGGCTACCATCAGCAAGACCAATACCATCTGTATTTTCATCAACCAGCTTCGCGAAAAGATTGGTGTCATGTTCGGTAACCCCGAAACTACAACGGGTGGTAATGCTTTGAAATTTTATGCATCTGTACGGCTGGATATTCGCCGCGCGGCACAGATAAAAGACGGCGATGAAGCCATCGGAAATCATGTAAAAGTAAAGGTGGTTAAGAACAAGGTAGCACCTCCGTTCCGCTCTGCTGAATTCGATATTATTTTTGGCGAAGGCATCAGCAAGGTTGGCGAGATTATAGATATGGGTGTAGAACTGGGTATTGTAAACAAAAGCGGTAGCTGGTTTAGCTACAGCGGCAATAAGTTGGGTCAGGGTCGCGAAGCGGTAAAAGCTTTGCTGCAGGACA
>CAZZZH010000060.1:0-18927 GCA_964658445.1 Ilyomonas sp. | reverse complement strand
TGCGTGGAAACGGCTGTAAAAAAAAATGTGGATGTAAAAAGAAGTGACTATGCCGCAGAGACCGACAAAACGAATCTGCAACTGGCAAGAGGTCAGCAACTGCCATTTGTAAACGGAGGGGTTTATCATGGTAGCAACCAGGGAAGAAATATCAACCCATACACAAACACTTACGTCAATCAAAGTATAAACTTCGCCAATTACTCCCTTGATGGCTCGCTCACTCTGTTCAATGGCTTGAGCCTTGAGAACAGCATTAAACAATATAAAGAGAATTGGGAAGCCGGCAAGTTAGATGCTCAGCAACAGCGCGATTATGTTACCATCAATGTTATCCTGGCTTATCTTTCTGTGCTTAGCAATCAAGATCAGTTAACTCTTGCTCAGCAGCAGGCAGAGGTAAGCCGGAAACAGGTAGAGCGTCTTAATATTCTGAATAATGAAGGCGCTGTTGCACCGTCGGCTTATTATGATTTAAAGGGTCAATTAGCAACAGATGAATTAAATATTATCAGCACAAACAATGCTTTAGAAACAGCTAAAGTGAGCCTTGCACAATTGATGAATGTTCCTTATCAGGAAGACATCGTCTTGGAACGGATTAACACCGATGCAACAACATCTTACCCGGCGAATTCGAACGATGTTTATAGTCTGGCAGAAAAGAATCTGGCTATTGTAAAGGCCGCCGAATTCCACCATTTAAGCGCAATCAGCAATGTAAAAGCTGCCAAAGGCTTACTATATCCGCGTCTCAGCCTGAATGGTGGTTTAGGTACCAACTATTCCAGTGCCGCGAACGTTCAACAGTTCGTTTCTTCCAGCGATGTGCCAAGCGATAATTATGTTTTCATCGATAACGAAAAAGTTCCTGTTTATTCTCCGTCACCGGTTTATTCCAGTTCTAAAATTTCGTATGGAAGCCAATGGAAAAACAATTTTAACTCTTACATAAATATTGGTATCACTGTTCCCTTGCTAAATGGTTTACAAACGAGAAACCGAATTAAACAGGCGCAGATCACTGCGGATGAAACAGCATTTATTGAATCGACAACCAAGACGCAGTTAAAGCAAGCCATTGAGCAGGCTTTTGTGAATAACAAATCAGCTTTTGGACGTTATCAAACACTTTTTCAACAGGTAGATGACTTCAATGAATCCTTTCGCGAAGCGCAGATTAAATTTAATAGCGGCGTGCTGACATCTGTAGATTTCTTAGTCATCAAGAACAACCTTGACCGTGCAAAAACTAATCTTATTTCGGCACAATACGATTACATTCTGCGCAGCAAAATTTTAGATTATTACCAGTCAAAACCATTATGGTGATTAATTGTTCAATAAAGAATAATCAATCACCACAATCGTCATTTATCAGTTACTAGCCTCGTTCAAAATATTCATTGCATCGTTATCCAATATCAGTTCTGCAGCTTCCGTTAACGACTTCAATTGTTCTTTGCTTGTAGCGCTTGCTATGGGCGCAGCCACGGTTGGCTGTGCCATCAGCCATGCAAGCGAAACCGTTGCCGGTGTTAAGTTATAGCGTTTCGACACTTCATCTAGTGCCGACAATATTTTATTACCACGGTCATTCATATACTTGCTCATACCGCCGCCTCTTTGGCTTTTATTTAAGTCAGACTGATTTCGGTATTTACCAGTTAAGAAACCGCTGGCCAATGAAAAATAAGTAATGACACTTATGTTGTTGTCTGAACAAATCTTCTGAAAATTCGCTTCGAAATCTTTACGTGTATAAAGGTTGTATTCCGGCTGAAAAGTTTGGTAAGAAGGAAACATCTTTCTGTGGCTCACATCCAGCGATTCCATCAGCCTTGCAGCACTCATATTCGAAGCGCCTATCCATCTTACCTTACCCATTCTCACAAGCTCATTGTGCGCTTCCAGAGCTTCTTCAACTGGCAATGTTTCATCGTCAAAATGTGTTTGATATAAATCAATGTAATCGGTTTGTAAACGTTGCAACGATCTGTCAACTTCTTTCAAAATATAATCTTTGCGTAGCGTTTTGCCTTCACCCATATCGCCGCCCACTTTTGTAGCGATTATTACATTCTGTCTGTTACCACTCCTTTGAAGCCAATTACCAATGATGGTTTCGCTTTCGCCGCCTTGATTGCCAGGAGCCCAACGACTATAAACATCGGCTGTATCGATAAAGTTAAAACCCGCGCCGGTAAAGGTGTCCAGCAGTTCGAATGACGTTGGCTCGTCTATCGTCCAACCAATAACATTGCCGCCAAAACAAAGCGGAGAAACATATAAGTCAGATTCGCCTAATTGCTTTTTATTCATAAATACTCTTTTGTCGAAACTAAGTGAAAACATTATTCCAAAAAATTTCGGAATTTGTTTTTACGTCAACAAGTGATTGACAAAATCTTAAATACTGTTTCTTTACGGAATGAAAAAATATGCACTTATCGTTGCCGGCGGTTCGGGCTTACGGATGGGTCACCCAACACCCAAACAATTCTTACTACTTCACGGTAAGCCAGTGTTATGGCATACTATACAGGCATTTCATAAGGCTTTTAATGATATCAATATAGTATTAGTTGTGCCTTCTGTTTCCATAGAAAACGATTGGATAAAAATATTGCCTTATTATGAAAAGATAACTTTTGTTTCCGGTGGTGAAACCCGCTTTCATTCTGTAAAAAACGGACTGAACCAAGTTCCTGATGAGGCAGTTGTTTTTGTGCACGATGGAGTGCGTTGCCTTACATCTTTAAGTTTAATTCAACGTTGCTATGAGCAAACCTTGCAAAGGGGAAATGCAGTGCCTGTAGTAGCTGCAACTGATAGTTTACGTATCGATAAAGACGGTACACACTGCGTGATAGACAGACAACACATCAGACTTGTACAAACTCCGCAGACCTTTTTATCAAGCGAGTTAAAGGCAGCTTTTAATCAGCCCTACCACGATGCTTTTACCGATGAAGCCACAGTAATGGAAGCCTTTGGTAAAGCAGTGTTTTTGATTGAAGGCGAATACGAGAACATCAAAATAACCAGGCCGCTTGACCTGCTACTGGCCGAAAAAATTCTGGAGCTACGTTCATCTTTTCAGAAGCCGTAAAGGAAATGGCAAGTGGTTAAAATGATAATGATAATAAGGCTGATTTATGGCCCCGAAAGATTGGTAAAAGAGCTTAATGCCTGCTATATCAGAACCTTCAAAGTCAAGACTGCACTGAGTTTCAGCATATTTCTGAATTAGATTATCCAACAGGAAATGCATTGCATTTAGCTTTCTGCCTTCGGATGTTGTAGAAGGAAGAATGTTATAGATGCGGTTCTCATCTTTAAAAAACAAAGCCATCGCAAGCGAGTTGTTGTTGCAATCTAATACCTCGTAGGCAAAACATTGATTGAGGCTTGAAAAAAAGTTGGCAACTTCTAATAAGCGATCAAAATGATCAGGTTTTACATTAGGTAAAACGCCCGAATAAAGTTGAGAAAACAAAAAAACAGACTTTGAAATATCAGCCTTCTCTTTCAAAACAAGACCTAATGCTTTCGCTTTTTTCAACTTCGTTTTCAGGTGTTGTGTGTAGTTACTATAAATGGTTGGGTAAGAAGAATGCAGGTTCAGAACATAGTTATCCGCCGTTCTTGCATCAGGTAAAACCTGAGTTGCGTTATTCTGAAAATTGAAAAATAGATCTCCATATTGGATATGTTTTGTTGCCTTACTTATCACCTTCTTTAAAAGCGGCTCATCGTATTTTCCAAACAACCCCAATTGCTGAAGAAAGGGAACGGTATAACAATACCGGATGCCCATTTTGGTTCGATATGGAAGTGGCATAACCGCTTCATAATCGTTAACGATAAGGCCACACCAGTTGTCTGTCATTATGCGCAGATAATCGTACTGGGCATAAATAAGATTGTTGTCAAAGCCTTGCAAGCAAGCATTCCATTTGTCTTTGTCTATTTTATTGGCGGGCAGTATTTCTATGAAAGGTTCGGCAGACATATCTGGTTTATAAAGGTAGGCTGCGGTATATTTTACTGGGTTGCAATTGGCTTAAATCGAACGCAAAAGATACCGTATGGTTGAACCGCTTTTCCGGGTAAAACGATTTGTAGTAATCACGATACACTTTGCTGTAAACAACCGGCAAATACACGCTGAATGCGGATTTCAGGATAGAGACCTTGATACCCGCATCATACAGAAATCTGCCGTTACTATTCTCATCTTTCCAAGCATCGCTGTAAGTACCAATATCGACAAACAATTGTATAGGCAGCTTTACAGGCAATATATTCAATGGGTTAATTTCATCAGGAATATCTCCGCTTAAATTTAGGGCAAGCAGCCAATCATCTGTTTTGCCAACAGGGTCGTTTAACAAAGGTGTGCTGAGTTTTAAAAAACCATCGCGCTGCATGATTTGTTGACTTAGTCCACCTTCAAATTCATTGCGACCTGCAAAGTAATCGCTGTATGTAAAATCTTCATTGCCTTGCGGTCCCGACAACGTTAAAAGATAGCGGTCGTTGTTGGCTTTTGAGAGTACAGTCTTTTGTTGAAGATAAAAGAATTTACCGGCAAAGAAACGCGCTTGTATGCCTTCACTTTTCTTCGCATAGTTGAAGAAATAATTGCCTGTAAAACCGGCACGTAAAAATGTAGCTCCCTGGTCAATGGTTAAGTTTGCATCGTAAGGATAAAGCTTGCGGTTATCGCTAACAATCGCACTTACTTCATTCACATAACGGTGGGTAGTTTTCTTTTGTGCTACATAAAATGTGTCGGGTGGAACAGCTACTGTTGTAAAGTCTCCAAACCCTTGCTCGCTTATCAAAAAGCTTCTTGCGGTAAACGTCCAGCATTGTGTGCTGCGAAGATCTTTATTGTATAAACGATATTTTACTGAAGGCACAATTCGGTTCATGCTGAAGTAAAGCTTGCTGTTGTCGTATTGCGTGAATGAGTTAATATTATACCTCATTTCACTTACCGAAAATGACAACCAGCTACGTCTCTTAAACGTGCTGAAACTCAGTCTGGCTGCGCCATTCAGCGTTTTGCTACCGGTGGCATACAGCGGCGCTACAAGAAAGTTAAACCGGTTTAAAGGAAACTGGTAGTTGTGTACCAACCCACCAATCATCAGCTTATCGTAATAATTATATCCCACTGCAGGAGAAAAAGAAAGGTAGTTGTATTTCAAAGTTTCTTTCTCATTAAAAAATAAAGTCGGTTTCAGAAGTCGCTTTGTTTCCGGGAAGAAGGAACCGGTGGCATGAAGCTCAGTAAAGTAGTTGGCCAAAGCCTGCCCGCTTGTGCCTTCTATACTCCGCTGAAAATCTTCGGGCTGCGGATGTTTGTATTTCCATTGGTTGTAATAATTATGCATGCAACTATCGAACAGCGGAGTGCCTATGTTCCTTTCTATTTCCTCTAACCACATAGCTGTTTTGCTATAGACAACTTCATTATAGTTAAGCACGGTAAAGCTATCTGAAGTCATTTCTATCGGCTGGTCTTTATGGAGTTTCATTAACGTTGATAAAATCAACGTATCGAATTCAACCGGCAACTTCGAAAAAGGAAAGCTAAGCCTGGAACTGGCTCCATAATACTGCGCTACATAACGGTTCTCATAAAAGCTGTTCATACCCTCGTCCATCCACGCATAGTCGCGCTCGTTCGTTGCTAATATGCCGTAAAGCCAATTATGACCAATCTCGTGCGCTATCGTAGCATCCAGTTCTTTTCCCACATCGCTCATCTCTAGTAAAGTTACGGTTGGATATTCCATGCCACCGGCTTCTTTATAAGCATCACCCAGCACTGCACTCACTTCATTGTACGGATACTCACCCAACTGGTTTGAATAAAAATGCACCGCTTTCTTTACATACTGCACGCTGTTCTTCCAGCCCGTTTTATTCCAGGGATTGTAGAAAGTAAAGGCATCCACAGTGTGCGAATTCAACTGAATCGTATCATGTTGAACCAGGAACAACTTGGAAGCAAACCAGGCAAAATCATGTGCGTTATTCAGCTTGTAGCGAAGTGTTTTTATGGTTGTTGAAGAAGGCGGCATCACTTCACTAAATCGCTTTTTTACACGGAATGCTTCTTCACGCAAGCCATCATTCCATAGCTTATAATTCGGCTGTTTTTCCGGCAACTGGCTACCCAATGTTTTTAGATGATTCAATTCGTCCTCGTTCTGCAAATCGCCAGAAGCAATTACTGTATAGTTCTGTGGCACTGAAATCGAAACATCCCAACTGCCAATCTCCCCATAGAACTCACCCTGGTCTAAGTATGGCATTGGGTGCCAGCCTTTCGCATCATACACAGCAGGTTTGGGAAACCACTGTGCCACCTGGTAAGTCTGCCCTTCATAACCGCTGCGCGAAAAGTTGTATGGCAGCTTTACATGAAACGGCGTGGCAATCGTTATAGATCGTGAAGGAGGTAAAGGCTGAGGCAGCAATACTTTAGCAATGTCAATATTCGCGCTGTCTTGCAGCAGTGTTGCCGCCACATCATTTACGGCAAAGCGAAGCTGGTTAATGTATCCCTGCTCCTTCTCATCCGAAAAATAAAAACGAGTGTTGTTGTTGCGAAGCATTTGTTCACTGAAGGCGGTCTTATCGTTCTTGTATGCGTTTTCCCAAAGATGAAAATAGATGTAACGTAGCGTGTCAGGAGAGTTGTTGGTATACACAAGTTTCTCATCCCCATCCAGCATATTGTCTTTATCATTCAATGCAACATGAATGGTATATTCAACCTGCTGCTGCCAGTAATTTTTTTGTGCAAAAGCAAAAAAATTACTCAGTAAAAACAAACTAATAAACAAGCTATACTTCAAAAAATAAAACACGCTACAGTTGATTTATAGAAGTCAGAAAACAAAACCTATTTCAAACAATTCATGATTAAACTTAACTCTTTTTAAGTCATTTTATTTTCCTTTTCCCAGCATGATGATGCGTACTGTATAAAGCATGATGCGAAAATCGACCAGCAAAGAAATATTTTTTATATAGAGCAAATCATATTGCATCCGCTCCAGCATTTCTTCAACCGTAGAGGCATAGCCAAACTGTATCATACCCCAGGAAGTGAGGCCAGGCTTCACTTTCAGCAGATATTTGTAGTAAGGATTGAACTCCATAATCTGGTTGATATAATACTTGCGCTCGGGTCTCGGTCCCACAAGGCTCATATCTCCTTTAATGATATTCCAAAGCTGCGGTAGCTCATCAAGCCGCCATTTGCGCATCACTTTTCCCCACGGCGTTATCCGGGTATCCGTGTCCGACGAAAGCTGCGGCGCATCTGCTTTCTCAGCATTCATATACATCGAGCGAAACTTGTAAATGATAAACTTTTTTCCTTTAAAACCAATTCGCTCCTGTGAATAAAAAATTCTTCCCGGCGAAGATAGCTTGGTACGAAAAACCACATACAACAGCAGCGGGCTAAGCAGTATAAGAGACGCTCCGCTGCAAAACAAATCGATAGCCCGCTTTACATTTTCTTGCCACGCCGGCATCAGGCTGGTGCTGATGTCAATTAGCAACGCGCCCATAACATTTTTTGTTTTTACAGAGCCTGAAATAATATCAAAGTTATCGGGTGCTATTTTTATGGAAATGTCTTTATCACTCAGTCGCGCCAACAGGTTTTGCTGCGACTTCAACTCTGTTTTATCTAAGGCAACAATCACCTGCTCTACACCTTGCTTGTCTATGATATTTTCTACATCCGACAACTCGCCCAGCTTAGGTATAAAATGGCTCAAACCATTGCTGCTAAAGCTTTCTGCCGACACAAAACCAATCGCACTAATGTTGGAAACTTGTTTTTTTGCAGAAAGGGTTTTATAAATATCTGAAGCTTTATGACTGTTGCCAATGAACAATGTTTTGATGGTAAACCAGCCCTTTGCCAACTGTCGTTTTACAAAGGAAAGTAACAAAAGCCTGCCGGTATAAGTGAATAAGGTCTGACATACTACATAACTAAAAAACACTTTGTAGTAGTACAAATAATTATCTGCACCGTCGTTCAGAAAAATAAGAAAAAAGATTACCGAACATCCGATAAAACATTCGATAATAGAGTTAGTGAGTTCAGTGAGTCTGGACCTGGTGTAAAGCGAGTACTTATAAGTACCCATTGCGGTAAAAAACAAAACCCAGAAGAGCGGAAATAAAAGGAACGATTTTATAAAGAAATGATTGTTATAACTAAGCAGCTCGTTTAATGAAAAGTGTTGGTGAATAAGCTTCTGGCGATATAGACAAATGCATATCCATACAAAGCAGGATGTTATACCATCAGATAAAACATACCATTTTACAGAGATTGCGTTAGGTGCAGATCGCATCAGTCGTTGGTTACGAAGCGTTAATTTTGAGATTGCTTATTTTATCAAGAATCTGGTGCGCCACTTCCATAGCTGCGTAACCATCTATCTCACTCACGGCAACCGGTTTGTTGTTTACTACAGCATTCACAAAAGAGCTTAGTTCATCTTTAATGGCATTCGCAGGCGATATAGCAGGGCTCTGCACCGCGATGGTTTTTACACCATGCGGCGTATTGATGTCGAACGAAAACGAAGTGTTATCACTGTCCTCTTTCAGGCGGATCACTTCTGTTTTTTTGTCTAAAAAATCAATACCGATGTAAGCATCTTTCTGAAACAAACGCATCTTACGCATCTTCTTCATACTGATGCGGCTGCTGGTAAGGTTGACAACACAGCCGTTATTAAATTCAATGCGCACGTTCGCAATATCCGGCGTATCAGAAAGCACAGCCACACCACTTGCCGAGATATGTTTCACATCGCTTTTTACAATACTTAAAATGATGTCTATATCGTGTATCATCAGGTCGAGTATCACGCTTACTTCTGTGCCGCGCACATTGAACTGCGCCAGCCGGTGCACTTCTATAAACATCGGTTTCAGGTTCATATCTTTCAACGCAACATAAGCAGGGTTAAATCTTTCTACATGACCCACCTGAACCTTTACGGCCGCTTCGCGCGCCATCTTCACAATCTCTTTGCCTTCGGCAATTGTATTCACCAGCGGCTTTTCTACAAACACATGTTTGCCGCGCCGTATCGCCATCTGGCATAGGTCGAAATGATGCGTAGTCGGAGCTACAATATCAGCGGCATCTATTTCGTTCATCAATGCTTCGGGTGTTGTATATCGTTTTAGGTTGTATTGCTTTGCAACCTCATCTGCGGTAGCATCGTCCGGATCGTAAAAGCCGGTGAGTTCAACACCTTTTATTTCCTTCCAGTTATTGAGATGAAATTTTCCCAGATGACCCGCGCCAAAAACACCCACTTTCAACATTCGTTATTGCTTTTAAAGTTTACAAATATAGATAAATGAAAATCTTGCTTCGCCATGGTTTTCACGATGCCTTCTGAATGGCTCCTAACAAAAAAGCTGTTCAAAATTTGAACAGCTTTTTTGTTATCACAATACTTATTTTTAATTAAACAAATACCGGAGACCAAACTGCATTTGCCAGCGGGAAACGGCAGCTGTATTATCTCTGAAGGCGCTTGTGTAAGGCGTTGTACCGGTTGCATACGGAAACGCAAACACAGGATAAGTTTTACCATCAGCACCTGTAATCGTTTTATCGAAACGGATTGGCGTAGTAACGGTTGGCGTTTGATAGGTGCCCCAATCTTTGCTAATCAGGTTACCTAAGTTGGTCACATCAAGCGAGAAACGTAAGGTGTGCCGGTTGGTGCCCACTTTCACGTATACATCCTGCGTCACATTCAAATCAATTCTGTTAAACCACGGATAAACCAAAGCATTGCGTTGTGCAAATTCTCCTCTGTGTTTGTTCAGATATTTGCTGTTCTCTATATAGCTGTTAAGCTGATCGGCGATCTGCTGTGGTGTGCGGGTATCCGATGTATTTGCCGCTTCAAGTTGACCGTTTGCTACATAAGTGGCAATATCCGCAGAACTTGGTATATACATCAACTCGTTTGCATTACCGTCATTATTTAAATCGTTGTATGGCTTCAGTCCTAAGTTGCTGTACACATAAGAAGACACACCGGAAGGTGCTGCTTCAAAGAACAAACCTACAGAAGTTGCAAAATGCTTAGCATATTCCGTTCTGTAAAAAGCTGAAGCAATAATACGATGCGGTAAGTAACCTTCAGAATATCCTAAGGTAGGATCGTTAGGACTGCCTACCACCGGCCGCGTGCCCCACTGGGTTGCAGCGGTAGAACCGCCAATCATCACATCTTTCGATTGCTCATAAGTATAGGCAGCACTTGCATACCAGTTTTTCCATGTTTTCTGTACCTGGACGGTTAATGTATAGGCATATCCTTTATTTACATTGGTCATGTAAATGGCATTGCCTATACTTGGGTTAGAAATGCTTTTCACACCACCAATCGGATAAATTGCTGTACCGGAATAACGGAATGTACCTCCAGGACCGGCAAGCTGTGTTCCAGTTTGCGGCAAGTTGATGTTTTCGAAGAAAGCAGAATGTATGTTCTTTGTATAGTTCGCCTCTAAAGTGATTACCCAGTTGTCTGGCAACTTTTGGTCAAGTGCAAGGTTGGTTTTAAATGCCTGCGGAAATTTAAAATTTGGATCTGTTACATTAATGCTGTAAGAATTGCTCAAGCCAGATTTCAAGGTATCTAAGTTTGGCTTGTAGGCACTTACATCCGGGCTGAATGCATAGCCGGTTCCATTGCTTACCGAGCCAAAAAGGGCTACACCACTGTTGCTTGCCTGGTTGCTGATCCACACAAACGGGGGTGGACCGGAAAACAAACCTAAGCCGCCACGCAACTGTGTGTTTTGCTTACCTTTCGATAAATCCCAGGTAAAGCCTGCACGGGGCGAAAACAGCAGATTGGTTTTCGGCGCCTGTCCTGTGTTCACATGTGTGCCATTGTCAAATTGCGATAGCGTATCTACAACAGGGTTGTACAGGAAGGTGTTTTGAAACTTAGGTAAATCTACACGCAAACCATATGTCAGCGTAAACATACGTGTAGCGCGCCATTTGTCTTGCGCAAACAAACTGTATTCCTCATCTTTCGGCCCTACCAGTGGAAACTTGCCGCTTGGATCCAATGTGTAAGAAAGATCGTAACGTGCCGCTTTAAATGCAGTATCGGCAGCAGCAGCATAAAAATCCTGAAGACTATTGAATCGGTAAACGCCATTGTACGCCGGCGAAAATCCGTTCTCGTATTTCTTAAAAGAGTTTTGAGTGCCCACGGTTATCTCGTGGCTGCCTTTGTAAAAAGTGAAAATATCGTTGAATTGAAACACATCCGTGTTCAGCTTATTGCCGTATGTGTACTGCTCATAGCCAAAAGACGTATAGGGTTGACCATCTTTCAGGATATCAACCAGCGGAAAATTGGAAGGTGAATAAGCCGACCGGAAATCGCGCAAAGCCGTATAGCCTACCTGCAGCTTATTAGAGGATTTGTTTCCAAATCTTGAATTCAATTCTGCAATTACGATATTGAAGTTATTATTGATAACATAGCTGCTGCTGTTAAAAGGCAACGCATACTGACCCGGTGTGCGACCATAAGAACCATTGACCGATCCGCTATTGCTGGCACCAACATCTCTTAACGATTTTAAGTAGTTATACTTAATGGTAAACGTATTGCTCTTATTTATGTTCCAGTCTATTTTAGCGGTCAGCTTATCGCTTTGCGTCTTATAACTGTAGTTCTGGTACTGACCCGGATCGTAGTTATACTTACTAATTAGGAACTGTCTCAATGCATCAAGCGTATCAGCGTTGGCTATCGAAACACTCGAGCCATTTGGCGCATGGCTTGCATCAGAAGCAATGTAGTTGGTAGCAGGCTGCGTAAGTCGTTCCTGTTCGCCACTGATAAAGAAAAATACTTTGTTTTTGATGATAGGTCCGCCAACTGAAGCACCCCGCAGGTTATAGCTATAGTCTTGCTTGGGTATCGTTACATCACCTACCTTATAACCTTGTGTTCCGGGTCCTCTTAAATAAGTATAAACCGATCCTTTAAACTGGTTGGTTCCGCTTCTGGTAACGGAATTAATTCCCGCACCTTCAAAGCTACCCTGGCGTACATCGTATGGAGAAAGGTTTACCTGAATCTGCTCAATAGCATCTAAGCTAATGGGCTGCGAGTTGGTTTGCCCACCCAAAGTAGAAGCCAGACCAAATGAGTTATTGAAGTTGGCACCATCTACCGTTACGTTATTGTACTGGTTGCTTTGCCCGGCAAACGATAAACCATTTGAAGCAGGAGTAAGCCTTGTAAAATCCTGCAGCGAACGGTTGATGGTCGGCAGCCTTTCAATCTGGTTGCGGCTGATGATTTCCTGTGCGCCAGTATGGTTGTTATTAAAAACTTTATTTTGTCTCGAAGAAGAAACCACCACATTCGCCAACTCTAGCGAAGCGAGTTTCATTTGAGCGTCACCGCTAAACGTTTGTCCCAGCAGTAAGGTAACGTTTTCAAACTTTTTATCTTCATAACCTACATAACTAATGATTATGCTGTACGGCCCTCCCACGCGAAGGTTTGGCAGGTTGTAATGTCCGTCGCTGCGGGTCGTAGTTGTGTACTGCGAAGCCGTCGGCTGGTGTACGGCTACAATTGTAGCACCCGATAAACCTTTACCGCTGGTATCGGTAACAATACCCTGAATTTCTGATGTAGTCTCCTGCGCGTAAAGAGTAGAGACTGCAAGAAGAGAAATAAAAAAAATGAAAATGTGTAGAATTCTTCTGTTTATCATAAGTCGAATTTGATACGGAATGGTTGATTTGGATGCGCTTTTCAGACCGCAAAGGAAAGACTTAATCGTTAAAACGGCTTAACTCTGTGTTAAGAAAATATTACCAAGTGATGAATAAAAAAGCGCGGGATAAAGCAGCGTTTTGCGATAATTCGAATTGCCTACATTTATCTTTACCAGGTTCAGCCGGTTAGGTAAAACTTTTAATCCTTCGAAAAAGCCAAATACGGTCGTTTTAGACGGACAAATATTTCAATCTATAAAAACTTAGAACTTATTTACTCAAAAATAAAATCCGTAAAAGCAATGGCATACGGTACAAAAGCAAGTTTCCTTTTATATCCCATCTCCATTTCCTGCACTCTGACTGCACGGTAGTACTTTATCCGAGTTTGCGACATCTTAATGTCATCAAGTTTCATCCTAACATCACTAAACCGCATCTTAACCTCATAAGACTTCATCCTAATGTCATCTGAAGTTACTTTGATGTCATCTACTCTTCTTTAATCGCATTTTCTTTCACTTTAATAGCATCAAACTTCACTTTGATTACATCTAGCCTCACTCTAATTCAGTGTAATGGTCCTATGTCAGCCCACATTCATATTTTCATTCTGATAATGACTAAGCCATTTATCCGGTTTACCTTTGTTTTAATTAAGTGAATATGTTAGATAGTATAGAAAGTGCAATAGATGATATAAAACAGGGCAAGCTGGTCGTAGTGGTAGATGATGAGGACCGCGAAAACGAGGGCGATTTTATTACTGCCGCGCGCAATGTAACACCCGAGATCATCAACTTCATGAGCAAGGAAGGTCGCGGGTTAATCTGTGCTCCCATTATAGAAGAAAGAGCCGACGAATTAGAGTTACCACTAATGGTAAACAACAATACCGCTCTGCACGAAACGCCATTTACCGTAAGCGTCGATCTGCTCGGGCATGGCTGCACTACCGGCATCAGCACGCACGACAGGGCAGCTACCGTTCAGGCATTAATTAATCCCGATACCAAACCTTACGATTTGGGTCGCCCCGGTCACATCTTTCCGCTTCGTGCCAAGAGCAGTGGTGTGTTGCGCAGAGCCGGTCATACCGAAGCCACCACCGATCTTGCCAAGCTTGCCGGTTTCGAGCCGGTGGGTGTGTTGGTCGAAATCATGAACGAAGACGGCAGCATGGCGCGGCTTCCTCAATTACGAACCATCGCCGACAAATTCGACCTGAAAATAGTTTCTATCAAAGACCTCATTGCTTACCGCCTGAAATATGATTCTCTCATTGAAGAGATTGTTCGGGTAGATATGCCGACCAAGTGGGGCATCTTTAAGTTGGCAGCTTTTAAAGAAAAGAAAACCGGTGCCGAGCACCTGGCATTGATGAAAGGCGAATGGCAAAAAGGCGAGCCCGTTCTCACACGTGTTCACTCCAGTTGTTTTACCGGTGATATTTTGGGCAGCCTGCGTTGCGATTGCGGCGAGCAATTACACAAAGCAATGGAGATGGTAGAGCGCGAAGGCAGAGGCATTGTTCTATATATGAACCAGGAAGGCAGAGGGATTGGTCTGTTAAACAAGTTAAAAGCTTACAAACTTCAGGAAGAAGGCATGGATACCGTCGAAGCTAACATTCAACTGGGTTTTGGTATGGATGAAAGAGACTACGGCATCGGTGCACAGATTCTCCGCCATCTGGGCGTAACCAAATTGAAGCTGATGAGCAACAACCCGCGCAAACGTGCTGGCTTGCAAGGTTATGGTTTGGAGATTGTTGATATCGTGCCCATCGAAGTGCCGCCCAACCGGCACAACCACAAATACCTACAAACTAAGCGCGACAAACTGGGTCACGAGATATTGACGGAAAAGAACGAAGCGCTATAATTTAAGCCACACATACAGCAAGACGCAAAGAGAATAGAGTTGGTTTAACATAACTTCTTTTCTTTGCGTCTTTGTTTTTAAAATCACGATCCATAATTGATAACTCATAATTCTAACGATGGCCATAAAAGAAGACAACTTCCAATCACCCGATTATTTCTGGGTCGACGAGCTGCTGACAGAGGAACAGAAACTCATTCGCGATAGCGTAAGAACCTATGTAAAACAACACATCTCTCCCATTATTGAAGAATACGCGCAACGGGCAGAATTTCCACGCCAGATTGTAAAAGAGCTGGGCGATCTGGGTTGTTTTGGTCCTACCATTCCTCAGCAATATGGCGGCGGCGGTTTAGATTATATTTCTTATGGCTTAATGATGCAGGAACTGGAGCGCGGCGATAGCGGCGTTCGCTCCACCGCCAGCGTGCAGGGCAGCCTCGTTATGTTTCCTATTCATGCATATGGCAGCGAAGCACAGCGTACAAAATATCTACCCAAACTCGCTTCCGGCGAGTGGCTGGGTTGCTTTGGTTTAACGGAACCCAACCACGGCAGCGACCCCAGCGGCATGCTCAGCAACTTTACAGATGCCGGCGACCATGTCATTCTCAACGGCGCGAAAATGTGGATCAGCAATGCCCCGTTTGCAGACGTAGCCGTGGTATGGGCAAAAGATGAAGAAGGAACAATTCGTGGGCTGATAGTAGAACGCGGCATGGAAGGATTCTCGACACCCACCACGCATAACAAATGGAGCCTTCGCGCAAGTGCTACCGGCGAATTGGTATTCGATGGTGTAAAGGTTCCGAAAGAAAATATTCTTCCCAATGCAAAAGGTTTGAAAGGTCCGTTGGGTTGCCTTACTAAGGCACGCTACGGAATTGCCTGGGGCGTTATAGGTGCAGCGATGGATTGCTACGACACGGCTTTGCAATATGGTAAAGAACGAGTGCAGTTTGAACGACCCATTGCCGGCTTTCAGTTGCAGCAAAAGAAGCTCGCAGAGATGATCACAGAGATAACAAAAGCTCAGTTATTGGTGTGGCGCTTAGGAACCTTAATGAATGAAAACCGCGCGACGCCACAACAGGTAAGTATGGCAAAACGAAACAGTTGCGAGATAGCCGTCAACATTGCGCGCGATGCTCGCCAGATGCTCGGTGGAATGGGCATTACCGGCGAGTACAGCATCATGCGTCACATGATGAACTTGGAAAGCGTCATCACTTACGAAGGCACCCACGATGTTCATTTATTAATTACCGGAATGGACGTTACCGGCATCAATGCTTTTAAGTGAGAACGAAATAAAGACTTATAAATAACCACCATTTAGTTTCACTTTCTGTTTCCATTACCATGAAACAAACTATTGATAACGGTTCTGCTAAGAGCGGGCTTTCCAATGCGGGAGGACTTTATTTCCTGGTGGGATTGATGGGGTCAGGTAAAACGTATTGGGCACAACGTCTGTCGGCTTTATTACAAACCGACTGGATAGATCTTGACCAACAGATTGAAAAGGCTTCCGAGATGACTATCCGTGAAATATTTGCCACCGAAGGCGAGTCTTATTTCCGCGCGAAAGAGCGCGATACCTTGCGTCAGTTAGCATCAGTTGACAAGCTGGTTGTTGCCTGTGGTGGTGGCACTCCTTGCTTTCACAACAACATGGATTGGATGAACGGGAACGGCACGACCATCTGGCTGCAACCCGACCTTGACGAGCTGGTAACCCGGCTAAAACGGGGCAAACACAAACGCCCGCTCATTGCTCATTTAGAAGACGGAGAGTTGAAAACCTTTGTAACGGAAAAACTAAAAGAGCGCGAGCCGTTTTATTCAAAAGCTAAGTATCATCTTCGCGAAGATTCCATTTCTTTAGAAACATTTATACAACTGTTTGTTCATGCATAAAGGTTTTTTAATAACAGCTTCTTTGCTGGGCGCGCTTTCTGTTATACTTGGCGCGTTTGGCGCTCATGCGTTAAAAAAGATAGCGCCTGAAGATGCGTTGCCCATTTTTGAAACGGCGGTTCGCTACCAGTTTTATCATGTGTTTGCATTAGTTATCGCAGGCATTCTATACCAAAGTCATAGCAACGCTTTTGTTCAGTGGGCAGGTAATTGTTTTGTCATTGGCATCCTGTTTTTTTCCGGCTCACTTTACTTGCTTACGTATGCCAAGGCAGTATCTTCTTCCTCTTTCAACTGGGCCGGTCCGGTAACGCCATTAGGTGGTTTGTTTTTAATCGCAGGATGGATTCTGTTAGCGGTTGGCATTGCCAAGTAAATGCATTTGTTTTCTTATGAATGAAAAGAAGAATCAAAGAATTGAATAGAAAAAATCGATAGTAAATTTAAGCCGATTTACAGCTTCCTGCATTCAGAAAGAATTATCATTGTTTTACCTTAAGATACGAATCACACACAACGCTTTGTTATGGTTTCTTTCACCACTGCCATCAAAAAGTTTGACGACAAAGGAGAGAAAACGGGCTGGAGCTATATAGAGATAACCGCAGAGATGGCTAACCAGCTAAAGCCCGATACCAAAGTTTCTTTTTTAGTAAAAGGAAAGCTGGATGAATTGACGATTAAAGGCGCCAGTTTGTTGCCTATGGGCGGCGGCAATTTTATACTCCCCCTAAAAGCTGATGTAAGAAAGAAGCTTCATAAAAATAAAGGTGCCATGCTGCAGGTACATCTGGAAGCAGACGACGTGCCTTATGCTATTAACGAAGATTTTTTGCAATGCCTGAACGACAGTCCCCGCGCGGCGGCTCACTTTGCGGGCTTACCGTTCTCTCATCAAAAATATTTCAGCAAGTGGATAGAGAATGCAAAGACCGCCGCCACACAGGCAAAACGGATAGTGCAAGCGGTAGAAGCTATGGAGCAAAAGCTATTGTATAGCGAGATGATGCGAAAGGCAAAAGAGGAAAAGATGTAGCGGTAAAGCCGTGCCACGAACAAATCGTTCTACACTTCGTTAGACTCTATGATGCCTGGACTAGGAAACCAAATTGTATAAAAAAAGAAGGTGTTTCTTCACCCTCTTTTTTACTCTATTGTATAGCTAATTCACTTACTTCATTATCATCTTCTTCAGGCAAGAACGCTGCTATTCTTTAAAGCCTCTGCCATTGTTTTACCAATATCCGCCGGGCTGGCTACAACAGAAATACCGCACTCTTCCATGATGCGCATTTTCGCCTCGGCGGTATCATCGGCACCGCCAACGATAGCACCGGCATGCCCCATGCGTCTTCCTGGAGGTGCTGTTTGCCCTGCAATAAACCCAACGACTGGTTTTGTTTTATTATCCTTGATCCATTTGGCAGCCTCTGCTTCCATGCTGCCACCAATTTCACCAATCATAATGATACCTTCTGTTTCCGGATCATTCATCAATAATTCAACAGCTTCTTTGGTAGGTGTACCAATTATTGGATCGCCGCCAATACCAATTGCCGTGCTGATGCCTAAACCGGCTTTTACCACCTGGTCGGCAGCTTCGTAAGTGAGCGTACCGCTTTTAGAAACAATGCCGATTTTACCCGGCTTAAAAATAAAACCCGGCATGATACCCACTTTTGCTTCGCCGGCTGTAATAACACCCGGGCAGTTGGGACCAATCAAACGGCTGTTAGTTCCTAACAAAAAGTTTTTCACTTTTACCATGTCTTGTGTAGGAATGCCTTCCGTTATACAAACAATCAAAGCAATACCTGCATCGGCCGATTCCATAATGGCATCTGCAGCAAAGGCTGGCGGCACAAAGATGATACTGACGTTGGCGCCGGTTTCTTTCACAGCATCGGCAACGGTATTAAATACAGGTCTTTCCAAGTGGGTGCTGCCACCTTTACCTGGTGTAACACCACCTACTACATTAGTACCGTATTCGATCATTTGCGAAGCATGAAAAGTGCCTTCTGTACCCGTAAAACCCTGCACAATAATTTTTGATTCTTTGTTTACCAAAACAGCCATGGCGATAATTTTTTGTGGAAACAAAAGTAAGTGGTAAGGTCTGAATAAAAGAAAGAAGTGTTTTGAATGTAAAGACAAGACGACGGGATTATAGTGCCGGGTAAGAGATGCGGGATATAGATGAAGAAATGGATTTGGAAAGATGGGATGCATAGCAGGTGGTGAGAGGCTGGCTGCGCCTGGTGATGCTAAAAACGCGA
>CAZZZH010000059.1:0-18998 GCA_964658445.1 Ilyomonas sp. | reverse complement strand
GGCTTTTTTCGATTTGTTTTTCAGTTGTCGTTTCCATACAATTTGTTTTTAAGCCACATTTGCACGTGGTGGAATTAACAATGGTTTGATGATATTATCTCTCTTGGTCGAAAACATGTGATAAGCATCGCCTATTTCTTCTAATGGAAATCTGTGCGAGATAAGACCTTTCGGATTCAGCCTTCCGCTCATCACATGATCAATCATTTTCGGCAGTAGGCGCTTTACAGATGCCTGGTTGCCACGCATCGTAATTCCTTTATTCATTAAGCTTCCCAATGGTACGAGGTTCCAGGGCGGTCCATAAACACCGATAATGGAAACAATACCTCCTTTCTTAACCGAGTTGATAGCCCAGTGCAGCGCAGTAGCATTACCCGCTTCCATCAATAGCTTTTTACCCAATATATTTTGCATGGTACTGCCTGTGGCATCGCACCCTACGGCATCAATACAAACATCAGCCCCGTACCAGTCGGTTGCTTTTTTCAAAAACACAACCGGGTCATCCATCTCTTTAAAATTATAAGCTTCGCAATAGGAGTACTGTTTGGCAAATTCCAGCCGGTAATCCAAATGGTCAATGATTATGACGCGTCCAGCTCCAAAAAACCACGCACAACGCGCTGCCATAATACCTACCGGACCGGCACCGAATACCACCACTGTATCGCCCGGCTGTATGCCTCCCTGTTCAGCAGCCTGGTAACCCGTTGGTACCACATCCGTTAACAAAACAGCATCTTCTATATCCATACCTTTCGGAATCACCGTTGGGCTCACATCGGCATAAGGAACGCGTACATATTCAGCCTGCCCGCCATCGTAGCCGCCAGCGATATGTGCATAGCCGAAAAACCCGCCTACTGCCGTCGCTTCGGGGTTAGCTTCATGACAATTGCCATAAAGTTCCTGCTTGCAAAAAGGGCAGGTGCCGCAGGCAATGTTAAACGGCACCAACACATGATCTCCTACTTTCAGTTTCTGCACACCTGAGCCAACTTCTACTACCACGCCTGTAAATTCATGCCCGAAGGTCATCCCCACACGTGTATCCGCCACAAGTCCGTGATACAGGTGCAGGTCAGAGCCACAAATAAGGGAACGTGTTACACGAACAATAGCATCATACGGATGCTTGATTTCCGGTTCTGGCCGGTTACGGTCAGCCCTGATCCGGAAAGGGCCTCGAAAGTTCATCGCTAACATAGGTTACGTTTTTGAAGTGAGAAAATAGTACACAAATGGTCCCAAACAGTTCCAACATTCATTGGGTTGAAGTGCTGAACTTATAAACGTTGCAACGATTCAGTTAACAGGAAAAACGCCACAAAATGCAGGCCCTTTCACATGTAACAAACAAGCCTTGTTTAGGTATTATTCAATCAAAGAATTAAGGCTGTAATAAAAGAAATACCAACGATAGTTCTTTACACTTGAGGAATAGAAAGGACGTCGGAAGAGAATTGACAGTAATACCTTTAAACAAGTAACGGAACTGCTAAAACATAATAACACGCACCTGCTAACCCGTGTCTTAGGGAAGTCAACTCATTATTCGTAAATACCTTACCGCCGTTGCCTGTTTTTCTTCGGCTGATAAGTTAAAATGCAGGTAAGAAAGGCGACTAATCAGACATATTTTAATTGAACGTTTATACAAAAGCAATTAAAATATAATTAGAATAAATAAGCTGACACATTAGTAGTTTATTAATGCTAATTTTGGTTATCGAGTTTATAAAATCCAAAAATCTTTGTATGCCAAACCGACAAGATTACTATAGGCTTTTTGAAGATAGCCCCACCCCCATGTATATCTATGATAGTTCCGATTACCATTTTCTTACCGTTAATGAATCTGCTTTAACACAGTTTGGGTACACCCGGGATGAGTTTATGCAGCTAACTGCCATAGATATTCGCCCCCCAGAAGACGTAGAAAGATTTTGTGAGATTAATAAACAACTTCCCGACAGTTATCAGGATACAGGCAGGTGGAGGCACCAACATAGGAATGGAGAAGTTTTTTACGTGCATATTTATACCCGTCGTACTTTATTTGCCGGTGCCAATGCAGTTTTAGTGCTTGCTATCAATATTGATAAGAAAGTAAAAACAGAACAGGCGCTGGAAGAAAAGATCAGGGAAACAGACAGCATTATGGACAGCATTTCTGATTGTTTCTATGCCATTAACAAGGATTGGGATTTCACTTATGTAAATAAAGAATGCGAAAAAGTTTTTCACCTGACAAGAGCAGAGCTAATAGGAAAAAATTCTTTAGTCCTTTTTCCGCAAGCTAAAGAACTGAAGTTTTACAATGAATACAGCCGTGCTATGCGCGATGGAGTAAGTGTTCATTTTGAAGAGTATGACCCGGTATACAGCACCTGGGTATGTGTGAATGCTTATCCAAGCGAAAAAGGTTTGGGGGTTTATTTTACAGACATCACCGAAAAGAAAAAGATAGCAGAACAAATCTTCCGCGACCAGCAAAACCTCAGGGCTATACTCAACAATACCCAGGATTTCATTTGGTCTATGGATACAGACTATAAAATTATTTCTGCCAATAATGCTTTTTGGGAAAGAATAGCCTACATAACGGGTAAGCAAACGTTTGAAGTAGTAGCTGAAGACTATGAACCCTTGTTAGTGGCAACCTGGCGGCAATACTTTGAAAGAGCTATGCGGGGTGAGGCTTACAAAATTATTTGGGAAAGTCAGTACAACGGAACCATTACTTATGAAGATGTAAGTTTTAATCCCATCTACGACCAGCAAGGCAGCGTTTGTGGCATCAGTTGTTTTTCAAGAGATATTACTACCGAAAAAAAATATGAACAAAAAATTGAAAAGCAAAATGCGCAATTGCGTGACATTGCCTGGAAACAATCTCACCAGGTACGCAGGTATGTTGCCAATATTTTAGGAGTGATGCACTTAGTTGATGTTGATAAAATGGTTGATCCCGAGGTTAAGAACTATATGAAAATTCTTCAGACGGAAGTAGACACTTTAGACAAAGTAATAAAAGAAATAACTGATTGTACATTGAAACTGGAGTAGATGTTCACCATTCGAATACCTCGGTTCCGGCTTTCTTTGTTTCCTCAAAAAGTGTAATACAAAATGTAATGATTATTCCCTTCGTGCGAGTGTGTTACCTGCTGACTACCAGGCAACAGAAGCTTTAAGGCTATGGAAATAAACTCTTCAAATGCGGCAGCAATGGTTTAGACAAAAAGCCCTTCACCAACGGATAAGATGCTGCGTGTGTTTCATCCATAGGATCTATTGAAGAGCTTAAAATATACAAGGTCATGTTTCCTTTTATATTCTCATCAAGAGGTATTAATCTGTCTAAAACATCCCATCCCGAAAGCACAGGCATATTGATATCTAATAAAACCAGGGTTTTTAATGCCTGTTCAGGATTTTGATGTAAAAGGTAATCCAGGCCTTTCCTTGGAATTTCGAAAGAGATAATTTTTACTGTTCGAACATCTACAAACTTCTTCAGAATTTCGTTCGTTATCATGTTGTGAACAGCGTCATCATCAATCAATATGATTTGATCATAAAAAGTGTCTAAAGAAGCCATACTCATCACATTAACTTTTGAATGAAAATATTATAATCATCCTTTCTTATCTCCCCTCTTATTCACTCTTCTGACAGACTTATTACTTGTTCCGAAAATTCCTTACACAATGTTACCAAATTCTAAGTTGTAAGATAAGAAAATTATGTTCTTGCCTTTAGTATACTGATTTATGCAGACATTATCGAGAAGAAAGGCAATGGTTCATAGCTAACATATTTTTTACCCGATGAATGCCAGGAAAACGGGAGATAGCACGTATAAACCAACAGTTCCATTCTGACAAAAAAGCGGGACGGCAAGATCAAGATCAGGATAACTGACAATGGCAACGGCATTCGACAGACTATAATAATTTGAGTTTAGCCTATGATATTGTTACGAAAGAACATGGCGAAACGATACGAATGAAAAGCAAGGAAGGAGAATGCGCATCGCTCCGGATTGCGATTCTCTATGGGTAAGTAGATAGGCATGTGAAGATGGACTGGCTGGATGCTATGGTAGTGACCCCGTAATGCCGCTTCTGAATGAGCCCGAACATCATTTTATCCCGTTTCCCCGCCCTTCCGAACACTCCGAAGAACGAGATAACCAATCAAACCGTTATAGAAATACCAGTGCTGATTTTGCACTTACTGAGTACAAAACAGGATGAGCACAATTCAGTATTCGTTACCACGCTCTGCAAAAGGACATTGATAGCGGGCGTGGTTGTGTACCTGTCCCGTTTGGAAAAAAGGAATGATATGAAAAAAGACAAAGTACCTCAGAAGTACAGCCCGAAGATAGAGCTGCCTTACCGACTTGGGCTGGGCGGTGTGGCGATAGGAAATGAATTTGAGTATGTATCAGACAGACAGGCGCACGAAACATTGGAAGGCGCCTGGGAAGCCGGTGTGCGCCTGTATGATGTAGCGCCCTGGTATGGGCTGGGGCTGGCAGAAAGGCGGTATGGCATGTTCCTGCACAACCAGAAGCGGGAAGACTTTTATATCTGCTCTAAAGTGGGCAAGCTGTTAACCGCGTCCAAACAGTCGAAGGCAAAAGAAATATTCCCATATGGTATTTCGTCGAGCAACCCCACATTCGACTACTCTGCCGGTGCCGTACGACGCTCAATAGAAGATAGCCTGCAAAGAATGGGACTCGACAGTCTCGACATTGTGTATGTGCATGACGTAGCGCCCGACAATATCTACCTGGATGGAGAATGGCTGAAGCATTTTGATATTGCCACCAAAGGCGCTTTCCCGGAACTGACGAAGATGAAGAAGGAAGGACTGATCAAAGGCTGGGGCGTGGGCACTAACTGCCCCGAACCCATCCTGAAAGTGATGGAGGTAGCCGAGCCGGATATTATCCTCATGGCATCGCAGTATTCTCTGATTGACCATGCCAATGCCCTGAAGAATATCTTCCCTAAAGTACGGAAGAACAATGTGTCGCTGGTGATGGGCTCGAACCTGAACGCGGGTTTTCTATCGGGCAGCCCGCGGTACAATTACCAGAAACAAATGCCTGCGGCTTACCAGAAAAAGCGGCTGGACCTGCTGAAAGTGGCAAAAGACCACAACGTTGACCTGCGCACGGCTTCGTTACAATTTGCCTCTTTCCCGGATGTGGCAGCAGCCATTATTCCCGGTGCGAAAACAAAGCAGCAGATCAGGGAGGATGTGTCGTCTATGCGGGTGATTATACCGGACGAATTCTGGCAGGATCTGAAAGACAAACAACTGATTGAAGCAGATGCGCCGGTAGTGGCAATGCATGGTGATGCGGGATAACAGGTGCCTGTTCTACTTTATAGAGAGCCTCGCAGTGGTGCGGGGCTTTTTCGTGAAGGATTTTTTGAATTGAATGGACGCTGAAAAAGGAAGCACAAGCGCGGCGCTTGTGCCAGAATGGGTATTTCACGGATATCTTTAGACAGGATGAGTTTTGAGGTATTGGTCAAAGACAGTATTCATCTTCTGAATATTCTCTTTACTGGCATAGGTCTCGCTTAGCGGAAGAAGACTAGCATTTATCTTGTTGCCCTTGTCTGGCGTGAACAAGATACGCTCGAAATACAATCCTTTGATGTCTGAATGCTCCTTGTCTAAAAACTCATCAAAGGCGTTCTGCCACTGCCTGATCTGTTCATCATGCATAAGATACTATTTTGGTGATTTGTTTTGAAATCCGATTTGCCTGGAACTCCAAGGTAAGGAGCAAATGCGCTATTCATTTCGATTTTACAGTTATCAGATTATTAAGAATCGAGCGTTCGCCACGCCATCTTTTAATGGTTTCATAATATAGCCTTACCTCATTTTCGGATAATTTGCTTCCTCTATGGACAACCGCAGAGAGTTTATAAAAAAAATGGCGCTGCTAACCGGGGCTGCCGGCATGGCTTCGTTGCCACCTTCTATTGCAAAGGCACTGGCGATCGAGCCTGTATCGGGCAGCACTTACCTAGATGCAGAGCATATCGTTATCCTGATGCAGGAGAACCGCTCTTTCGATCATATGTTCGGCGCCCTGCGCGGCGTGAGAGGCTTTAACGATCCACGCGCGATGCGGTTGCCAAACAACAACCGGGTATGGCTGCAAACCAGCGGCGCAGGCGAAGTCTACGCACCTTTTCGCTTTGATATCAAAGACACCAAGATTACCTGGATGGGGTCTTTGCCTCACAGTCGTAAAAGCCAGGTTGGCGCCCGTAATGAAGGCAGGATGGACAACTGGCTGGAAGCCAAAAAACCGGGAGATGATGACTATGCTCACATGCCCTTAACGATGGGTTATTATACCCGCGAGGACATCCCTTTTTATTATGCACTGGCAGATGCTTTTACCGTGTGCGATCAGAATTTTTGTTCTTCGCTTACACCCACCGATCCCAACCGGCTGTACTTCTGGAGCGGTACGGTGAGGCCGGAACACAATGAAGATGCAAAAGCGTATGTAGACAACGACGATATAGAAAGAGGCATTGAATGGAGAACTTTTCCTGAACTGTTGGAAGAGAACGGAATTGCCTGGAAGGTCTACCAGAACGAAGTAAGCGTCGGCGTTGGATTTACCGATGAAGAAGATGCCTGGTTAAGTAATTTCGGGGACAACCCATTGGAGTTCTTTAACCAGTACAATGTAAAGCTCATCCAAAGGCATATTGATTACCTGCCCCGCAAAATAGAACAGTTACAGGAGGACATTAAACAATCGCAGGCAAAGCTGCAATCCCTGACGCAGGCAGATAAAGAGTACGGTCACCAGCAAAAAGAATTAGCCTATCGCCAGCAGGCATTAAAGGATGCGCTTGCAGATAAAGAAACCTATACAGCCGAGAAATTTCAAAACCTGTCCGATCACCAGAAAAGTATCCACCGGAATGCTTTTGCCGTCAATGAGAACGATCCTTACCACCACCAGCTGACACCGCTCAACTACACGGATGAGACCATCAGCCGGGAGATCAACATCCCGAAAGGCGATGTCCTGCACCAGTTCAGGCGGGATACTGAAAATGGCACCCTGCCGACTGTATCCTGGCTAGCTGCCCCACAGAATTTTTCAGATCATCCCAGCGCTCCCTGGTTTGGTGCCTGGTATGTATCGGAAGTAATGGATATCCTGACGCAAAACCCGGATGTATGGAAGAAAACGATTTTTATTCTTGCCTATGATGAGAATGACGGCTACTTCGATCATGTGCCTCCTTTTACCGCTCCTAAACACGGCGACGCGGCAGCGGGTGCTGTGTCGGAAGGCATTGACACAAGAATAGATCATGTGAAATCAGAAGAAGACCATCCCGGTTCAATCGGGCTGGGCTTCCGGGTCCCTCTCCTGATTGCCTCACCGTGGAGCCGGGGCGGACGGGTGAATTCGCAGGTGTTCGATCACACTTCCACTCTGCAATTCCTGGAGACCTTCCTCAATAAAAAATTTGGGAAAGATATACGGGAAACGAATATTACGCCGTGGAGAAGAACGGTATGCGGAGATTTGACATCTGTGTTCCAGTCATTTGATAAGAACGCGAAAGAGACACTTCCTTTTGTTCAGCTCAATCCTTTCGTTGAAACCATCCACAAGGCAAAGTTCAGAAATGTTCCCTCCAATTATAAAAACCTGTCTGCCCAAGACATCGCGCAGTTGAATAATAACCCGCATCTTTCGCCCTATATGCCGCAGCAGGAAAAAGGTATTCGTTCTGCCTGTGCGATTCCTTACGAGTTGTATGCAGACGGAAATATAAGTGGTGATAAGGGACATTTTATGCTGACATTACAAGCAGCTAAAAATGTGTTTAAAGACAAAGCAGCCGGCTCTCCCTTTATTGTTTATGCCCGCAATTATCAGAAAGAGGACTTCCGAGAAAAGAACTATGCGGTAGCTGCCGGTGACACGCTAAAAGATAGCTGGGAAGTTGCCGATTTTGATGAGGATAACTACCACATTGAAGTGCATGGACCCAATGGATTTTACCGGTTATTTACAGGGGATGGTGAGGACCCGTTACTTCATGTTTTGATGGAGCAGGATACAACCGATAATAGCAAGGGAACCGGTGGGACAAGGCTTGTGGTAAGCTATACCGGAGCGGGCAGTTGCCACGTACGGTTAACCGACAATGTTTACCAGACAAAGGAAAAAAGACTGTTGCTGTCTGCTGACGAACAGGCAAAACGCCAGACGGTTGTCCTTGACTTTGCCCAAAGTCACCACTGGTATGATTTCAGCATCAAGGTAGAAGGAAACGATGTGTTTGAGAAACGATACGCCGGTCATATAGAGACCGGCATTGCCAGTAAAAGCGATCCGTTTATGAGTATGGTGAAAGTATAATCAAAAGCAGGACTATGGTTGTATTCGATTACATCAGATACTTACATCTGTATATCCGCCCAATCCCGTATCATCTGCTTTCCTTCCCATCAATAACCTAAGGCGGAATCATTACGGTGTTACCCGTTTAGGTTGATGCTGTCCTGATTATTTTTCATCCTACCTGTTCGCAAACGAATAGCCAACAAAGAAGGTGTTTACTTTATCAGCTTGCCTATGCGAAGGCAGCGATAAATACCGAGATTAAAAAAAGATTAAAAGATTAAAGAATTGTTAAAGGATCTCTTATTCTGGTTAGATTCGTTCCCGTATAACTGAACCGGCTTTGTATACTTTTTTAAACCATTTACATCAAACTCCTGTTTATGAAATCACTGTTATGTTTCCTTGTTCTTCTTTTACTGTGCTCTTCCTCTTTTTCGCAGACAACCAATGATTATGGCGATTCCGCTTTAAACGGCATCTGGTGGAACGTTACCTACAACAAAACGCCGGCTTACATGCAGTCCCATTACAACTATTTAAAGGGTGCTTTTCCTTCTTTCAAGTGGAGTGATCTGGAAACCAGCCCCGGTGTATATAACTGGACGGCAACCAATGGATTTGATTCTACCCTGAATGGCCTGGCAGCTGCCGGTTTTAAAATCTGCCTGATCATCTACACAGGTCCTGCCACACCTTCCTGGGTGTATAAAGGATACAATGTGGATAGCCTGCGCAGTAATACAGGCAATGTGTACCCTGATTATTTAAATTCTCCTAATTACCTGACCCGGTGGCGACTGATGCTGGATTCTGTCTTTCACCACATCACCACGATGAATACGGCGGTTAAAAACAATTTTGTACTGTACCAATCCGCGGAAGGCGCAACGGGTGATGAAGTTCCCTTCCATGATGCCCGTGTGCCTTCTGACAGCACCTGGCCCTACAGTTCTTCTTCGACCCTCTGGATGGCATTCCGGGATACGGCCTGGGCCTGGACCAATCGTGAGCTGAAATCTTATTTTCCTTCGTCGCGTTTGAATGGCAGTACCGTTACCCTGCTGGTCAACCCCAGTAACGATTCGGCACAAATCAGTAATTATACCTCTTTCCTGTTTTCAGATACCACGCGTAAGCTAAATCATACCTGGCTGAAAGCTGGGAATATCGGGCATGGCTACCAGCTAAACACAGAAGCCACAACCAAAGCCCAGTATGATCCTTATATCAACAAGATCACACCTGCCGGTTCGGGACGCACCTTAGTACGAAGCCGCTCGGAAATGGACGAGTTTAACGGCTGGTTTACAGAGAAACCGAAGTGGAGCTACTACTGGCTGGCATTAAGCGCTCTGCATTTTGGATTAGACTGCTGGATGACGAGCTGGGGAAGCATGGTAGATACCAATTATAACTCTGCCTTCCCGCTTTTTGCCAAGTACGCAGGGTTAAAAGATCCTTCCAAATCGACTAAAGGGTTCTGTGCCTTGCGCGATGGGTTGGATGCTTCTGATTTTACCCGCTTTCCTACCGGGACTTACGGAACAGGAACCATTGATAATTACAGCACGGCAAGTCCCTCTTCCCGGGCCAGTAAGATTATAGCTGCCTTTTCTTCCTATGGAGCTAACCAGGAGGATGATACGGCAGCCAACGGCGCACCGATGAAACAGCGTAACTCCGACTCGCTCAATGATGTAGGCTGGGGAATTTTTACCGGTAACTACGAGCGGTTTATCAAGCAGGTGAACCTGCCTACGGGCTTGTACCGGGGTGGTTACTGGCGCAGAGGACCCTTTGTGGGAACAGCACCCCTCTTACAGCCAACCGATCCGTACGGAAGGTTTGCCAAAGGTTTTGATTCGGTTAACAGCATCACCAACCTGTATTTTGATATCAACGACAGCCTGATTCTTGACAGCAATGCTAACGGCACCAAGACCGCGATGATTAAAATAACTTATCTTGATTCCGGGCTGAGAAACACGTGGTCGCTGATCTATTATACCAAAACCGGTAGCGGAGCACCTACACCGGTCACAAAGACTATTACCAATACGAATGCTTCAGGTACTGTATCCTGGAAAACGGATACCACTTTAGTGAACAATTTATATATCAAAGTCGGTGTGACGTCGACAACCGCCGACCTGCAGTTGCAGAAAGGAGCCAAGAGTGCAAGACAGGTATTTCACTTAATTGAGATCAGCAATCAACCGGGTTCTGCTAATTTTAATAAAAGAGAAGCCAATGATAATTTGCTTCCCTTAACAGCCAATACCTCAACCGGAATCACACTTTATCCGAACCCGGGCAAAGGGCGCTTTACCGTACAGTGGAAAGAGAGCGGGTTCAATGAATCAGCCATAGTAAGGGTGTTAAACAGTGAGGGCAAGCCAATCTATGTAAGCGGCGCCGTAACGGGAGGCAGAGCGGAAGTGAACATCCAAAGTAAACCTGCCGGCGTCTATTATGTAGAAGTAAGAAGAAGCAAAGATGTGCTTAGCACTAAATTCATAAAAGAGTAAAGCATTTTTTATTATAAAGGGACAGCATTAGACTGTCCCTTTATATTTCTTTATCAACTATCACAACGAAAACACATTTGGCCAAGCAATAAAGCTGAAAGACTGGAAATTGTAACAAACGAGCTTTTTTATGTCAGCCAGTAGTAAGCCGCTGATAGGTATGCAGGAAGATTTTTGCGATTAACAACTACACATGATCCAATCAGCATTCTGAACAAAGAGAAAAAACAAAACATCTGTTCCCATTTTATTTTTAATTTCACTTTCAAACCTTGGATTATGAAAAAGTATTTTTACACCACTTTTTTATCACTGTCCCTCTCACTTTGTTTACTTGCTCAAAAACCAGACAGCAGCTTTGGCACGAATGGCAATGCTATTTTTTACTCTTCCTTTTTCAATCCGATTTTTTTTATCCATGGAGGTTATGTTCAACCAGGCGGACGGATACTGGTAGGCGCTACCACCTCGGATGAGGAAGGCTATAACTATAGCAGCACGGTATCGGCTTTTACACCGGACGGGTCTATTGATTCAAGCTTTGGAAAGTTTACCGGACTGTCTTTATTAAGTGGTAGCGACGTGGGTGCTTTTATTGCACCCCAATCGGACAACAAGATAGTGGCAGCCGGCATCCGGAGCCTGAGCAGCGATGATGTATACCTGCAGGTAATTGTTGAACGCCTGACAAAAGACGGCGTAAAAGACAGCAGTTTTGGAGTGAACGGCAGCACCATTCTTCCATCGGATTATGAACTGAATCAGCAGGTCCGTTGCATTGCCGTGGATTCGTCAAATTACATTTATATCGGCGGCTCTTTTTATACACCCACAACGGGCGATCATTATTTTACGATTCTACGCCTGACACCAAACGGAACGCTTGACAGCTCATTCCGGGTGAGGCATACGAATAAGTATAACGAAGTTTGTTACTCGCTGCAGGTATTGGCCGATGGCAGCCTGATAGCCGGCTACCTAAACGAGTCGTTGAAAACGGCTTCAATTATTAAGTACAAGCGCAATGGCACACGGGACAGCAGCTTTGGAAGCAATGGATTGGTACCACTTCAAACGTACTGCTCTTCCAATAACTTTTTGCATATACAAAGACTGGCTGATGGCTCGGTGATAGCAGGCACAGGCGATGATAACCAAATTTCATTTTATAAAGTAACAGCAGCCGGACAGCCGGATCACACCTTCAGCAGCAATGGCATATTAAAGACTAATAACCTGATTGGTTACCAGTATGACCACCTGTTTACGGTGGATGACCAGAGCCGCATCCTGTTGCCTTTGCGGGCTTATACCCTGAAACGCATCCTGTCAAATGGTACCACAGACAGCAGTTTTGGTAATCACGGCTATCTTACTTCCACTCTCCGGCAGACATTAGCGGGTAATTTTGAACTGGCTTTACATTCAGGCAATTCTTTTTTAGGGATAGGTTTTTACACCGATTATACGTTTACCCAGATTGTGGCTTCCAGATATCTGAACTCAGATTCTCCGCCATCGCTGATGAGTGACAAGGAAAGTAATTCAGCTTCCATAAAAGAGTTGGTTGTGAAGACCGCTTCTATCTATCCGAACCCTGTAAAGAGCATATTAACCGTTTCAGGTTTGTCGGGACGAACACAAATGGCAGTTGTAAATGCAGCAGGACAGGTATTGATTGCATCGGAAACAGCAGATGTAACTTACCGCATGGATATTTCTAAACTGCGCCCAGGTGTGTATTATCTCAGTATAAACAGCGGTTTACAAACGGTTCCGTTTGTGAAAGAATAAACGGGTTAGAGGGTGCAGCAATAATTTTGTAAACAACAGTTTCAAAAGGCGCAGGTTTCCAAACACCATAGTTTATGATGTGGAAAAACATCACTTCCAAATGCAGAAGGTTCCGTGCATGATTGCCGGAACCTTCTTCTTATTTTGAACTTCATTTTGACATGAAGCGGTAATTAACAGTTAAGAAAGAAGGTATTTCATTGCTTGTTTTTAACCGAAAAAGTAAAGACAGTGTTGGGCTTAAAAAGATTAGAAGTTTTGAAACGAATGGTAGCGGTTTGAACAAACGTTTTTTTGCACTGTATTTGGTCAAGATATTGAATTAGGGTCGCCGGTTTCGTCCGGTGACTTTTTTATTCATGCATCTTAATGCGTTGCTGCTGGCAGGTAACGAAAATACTTTCCCCGATTGCACGAATTGCCTCACTGTGCGATTTATCAAAAGACTGATAAACGAGTTGGTCAGTTGCCAGATTGCTTATGAAAACAAGTCTTGAGGGTATCCCTATCCACGGAGTAATTCCAAAAACGATAAATTGAACTGGCTGATGATTAATTTTCTGTACGGTTCCTACGTAAGACTTGTCCTCAAAATAAAAAGAAATTTTGAACATTGAACAAGTTTTGATTTGCTAAATATAGGTAGCAAATAACAAAGCCAAATTAAAATAACATTAAAGCAACGGCTGACATTAAAATTTGATTAGAATAACATCTGCTTGAACTGCGACCAAACCGGAGGTTTATTTTTGTAGTAGGTTTTAAATGTGAATTATGGTTATCACTGCTGCCGGTTTCGCCCTGGTAGCTTTTTTATTTTACACTCTAACAGCGTGGTCGAGCTAGTATATAGTCTCCTTTTAAGTCAACGGCTGTTTCCTCATTTAAACTTTATAATACTCTGATTTTTAACTAGTAATGCACTTTTACATTTGCGAACTTCCCTTCAGTAATTACAGCAGAATCTGGTGGTGTAAGTTCGGTCTTATTGAAGGTTAGCGATAAGTTTCCCGAAAATGTGCCGCTGACCAATCCGTTTACAAATGAGGTGATAGTTACAGTAAAATGATCCTCTGGCTTCGATAACCCAAAAATAAAACCTCCATTATCCACACCGGGTTGATCCTCATATTGTGTTGCGCTGTACTCGATATTATAAGTGGTTGTGGTAAGGCTATCTGTATGAATACTGATATTCAGCACTGAGTCAATGCCGCCAAGGCCAACAAAATGATAGAAAGCAGGCTCTCTTTGTGAAATAGGCTCTTTGTAAATATCCGCTGAAACAAAAAGTCCCTCGTTCGAAACGCTATCGCCACCATGAAACTGGAGCAACTTGCCATCATATTTGTATTCATAGGTCGGTTCAGGATAAGGAGGGACCGGTACAACACCTTCTTTTTTGCAGGATAGTATGCCTAGTATCAAGATAAGAACAACAGGATTAATTTGTTTCATTGTTGAATTTTTTTTAATTACAGATTGTGTTGGCAGTGTTATTTTCTTAATTCATCCTCAATAGCTTGTACAGCAGCCTTCAGCATGTCTATTGGCTTAACTTTCTTTTCTTTACGGTACATGTCTTTCTCCAGTCCGTAGTTCCAATTCATGTTGAGGTTATAACGTTCACAAGCGTTGATAAAATGTTCATGGCAGAAGCTCTGAATCCCGCTCTTTACCTGGCGAAGATTGGTAAGTAAAGGCAATGGATTCGCAAAACTCCTGTTAAGTTCCGACAAGGCTCGAACTTATAGCGATCTTCATAAAGTCCAGCATGCGCTGATTCCAGATGGCTAGTTGGTTTTTAGTCAAGTAATGATTTTAATTATTTAGTTGGTATTTTAATTATCGTTTCATTTTATCATACTGGTTGTATAGCCACTGAATATAATCATTAAGGTAAACATATATATTTTCCTGCGTAGGACCGGTAACTAATTCTACTTTGTCTTCTGTAACGAAGACTTGTCCTTCATCTTCTATTAACCGCTGTGTTTCATAATATTGTTCGAGCAGCCAGCTACGATCAAAGTAAGGAGGCAACATGTCTTCTTTTTGCTGCTCAGTTAATCCACTCTCCGGATCTGCAGTGCTGTGGTGCTCCTAGGTAGTGTTATTCGGGAAGCCAATAATGTCAAAAATAATCTCTAAGTTATCAACACAAAATCCAAACATGTCTATCCCTCTCCTCGATATATCTTCAAATAAGGATTCCTGCTTGTATTGTTCCAGCAGCAATTTGTAAAGGTGGACTTTCAAATCATCTACTTCTATTTGCATTGCCGGTTATTTGGTAAGCAGGCAAAGCACTAGAGTAAAGAAAAAGAAAAAAGTTAAGGGAACGTAAATGGATAGCCAATGACAATGAATGATTATAATTAATCTTCAGGTCACTTTGAAAGAATTGAAGTACATTATTCAAAAAAACTGTGTAAGTGATTTAAATTTTTTTTATGTTTGGTTACAAAACCAAAAATCAACAATGATGAAAACATCGAGTGTTCCTTATCAGCTTTTTACTGCCCCATTAGTTTTACTTACCATTGGCTTTCTTTCCTTTTTCGCTTCTTGTGAAAAAGATATGAAGAGCTCTTCTGCTATTGCTTCAGATGACATTGCCCGCCAATCTGGAAGCATAACAAATCTGGCTAATGCAAATATTGATACCAGCGGGCTGGTAGCCTGGTATAGCTTCGACAGTGGTAGCCTGAGAGATGTAAGCAGTTATCACAACCGCATCATTTTTAATAATGCAGAACTGACCACCGACCGCTATGGCGTTGCTAACAATGCTTTTCACTTCAACGGTACAGATAACTATATGGAAGTAAAGAACAGTCCTTCGTTAAATCCTGCAAAAGAAATTACCCTGTTCGCAATCGCTAAGTATGATGATTTCTATGCGGGTAAATGTCATGGCAACCGCCTTCTTAATAAAGGGTATCCCGATGGTGTTCCTGGATATTATACCATGGATGCCTCTGACAACTATTATACGCACAACATGAACTGCTCGCAGGATGTAGATAAAGCACACGAAGTTTTTCAAATTGGTTTTCATGATGCCGGAGCCGTAGATACTACTGAATTTATACAGACCGGACATTGGTATCACATTGTTTATACCTACGGGAATAAGGTTTCAAAGTTGTACATAGACGGTAAATTAGTGGAAACGGTTTATCCAAACAGTATGTTGCCGGGAAGTAACACAGCGGATCTGTATTTCGGCACTACAACTAAGCCACCGGTAGAATATCCTTACTGGTTTGCCGGCTCAATAGACCAGATTGGTATATTTAATAGAGTTTTGACAGCATCAGAAGTAGCTAAGCTGTCCAAATATTAATTAAGAGATATCAAGATATAATAAGTAAGCCTCTGTATGATACAGAGGCTTACTTATTTTGAGTATGCAGGAAGACAAATTAACCGACACAGAAGAACTAGCCTACTATCGCAAGTATTACAAAGCCGTAAAACATGGACGGTTATAGTAGGTATAATTTGCTTCATTTTAGGGTTGCTTGTGCAGATGCTTACTACCGATTCTTCGCACATTAAAAAAAAAATTAGAATGTTGTAGGATTGAATGAACCAATAAGCCGTAACTTATTTTTGCAATGGATAGAATTTGATTTATCTTTTTGACACAGCCGCCGGTTTCGTCCTGGTTGCTTTTTTATTCCTGTACATTTACACCAGCTTCCTTAAGCCACCTGTCTATTTCTTTTTGCTGGGTTAGATAGTTCCGGTATTCAAACAGCACTTCATCCACCCTTGCCTCTAATATCATAATCAAAGCCAGGTGCCGATCTCTGCAATGTCGTTTGCTCGTAAACGAGAAGCACTTCACATAAGACTCAACAAGGTTGTTTCTACGCTTATCCCAAGTAATGACAGAAGCCTGCACATAATCAAGCCCACAAAGGAAGAGTTGGTTATAGTCTTTCATATTCTATAAGGAAAACCAGCTTTCCACAAAATTTGTATAGCTAAAATAATTAGCATTTAATTTGCTAACAAATTTAGCTAATGCTAAATCAAAAGAACCAACTATTACAACAGCTTCAAAGGGCTATACTTCCTTTGCAAGGCATCAGGTCATTACCGACAGATAATGACATCCGCTTGGGCATACCCTCCCTTGAAGAGGCATTTCCCAATTCCACTTTTCCTACCGGATGTACACACGAGTTTTTATGTTCTTCAAAACAGAACATGGCATCAACCAGTGGCTTTATTGCCGGCATAATAGGAAAGCTGATGTCTTTAGGTGGCGTCTGTCTTTATATCAGTACAACGCGCACCTTGTTTCCAGGTTCATTAAAGCGATATGGGATTGAGCCGCACCAAATCATTTTTATCGACTTAAAAAAGGAAGTTGATGTTTTATATGCTACAGAAGAAGCCCTTAAATGCGGAAGGATAACAGCCGTAATCAGCGAGATAGATAATATCAGGTTTAAAGAATCCAGAAGATTTCAACTGGCAGCCGAAGGAAGGCGCACGACTGGTTTTCTTATCCGCCAGCAGTCCCGTGCGGTAAACACAATTGCATCCGTATCCCGATGGCAGGTCAGTTCTGCAGCCAGTGGTTTTGCTGACGATCTCCCTGGTGTCGGGTTTCCCAGGTGGAATGTAGAGCTATTAAAAATCCGTAGCGGAAAGCCAGGTAAGTGGCAGATTGAATGGTCAGCTGCTGGATTTAAAGAAGTAAGAACAGAAATGCAGATCGTACCCAAAGAAAGCAGCTATGCAATGAGGGGATAATATGGGAAAGAGATATGTTTCTATTTGGTTTCGGCACTTAAAAACAGACTGGATGTGTCGCCGGGAACCGCACCTGAAAGAGATCCCGTTTGTCCTGACATTGCCGGATCATGGAAGAATGACGATTACTGAAGTAAGCAGCCGGGCAAAAGTGAGTGGAATCAGGGCAGGGATAGTAGTGGCAGATGCGAGGATTATTCTTCCCGATATAGAAATAAGGGAGGACAGGAAAGAGCTGGCAGAAAAGATTCTCACTAAACTGGCTCACTGGTGTATCAGGTACACACCTTCAGCAGCTATTGATTTACCCGATGGCTTATTGCTGGATGTAAGCGGATGTGCTCACTTATGGGGAAGCGAGGAGGACTATCTCAGAAGTATCTTAAACCGGCTAAAAGGCTTTGGCTACCATGTTCGCGTGGCAATGGCAGACACGATAGGAGCCGCCTGGGCAGTGGCGCGGTACGGTAAGATAAAGGCAATTATACCACCCGGTGAACACAGGGAAGCGTTAATGCTATTGTCACCCATGGCTTTGCGTTTAGAGGAGAGTACATACCAGCGTTTATACAAACTTGGCATGTACCAAATTCACCATTTTATCAACATGCCGCGCTCTGTACTTCGCAGGCGGTTTGGAGAATCATTTTTGTTACAACTTGACTATGCTTTGGGGAGCAAGGAGGAATTTATTCAGCCTGTACACCTTCCAGAGCCTTACCTGGAAAGACTGCCTTGCGTTGAACCCATCAGTACCCGGAAGGGAATTGAGATCGCTTTACAAACCTTACTGGAAACTACATGCAGCCGGCTGCAAAAAGAAGGAAAGGGTGTTCGGATTGCCCTATTCAAGTGTTACCGGGTTGATGATAAAACGGAAGAGATTGGTATCAGAACCAACCATGCTTCACACAGTGCACAACACCTGTTTAAACTCTTTGACATCAGGATCGGAACCATAGAACCGGCACTGGGGATTGAATTATTTACGCTGGAAGCTAAGGTGGAAGATGTAACCGCTTTGCAGGAAACGTTCTGGTCGGTGAACAGCAGTTTGGAAAGCAAGGAACTGGCAGAACTTTTAGACAACCTGCAAAGCAAATTTGGTGGTGATGCAGTACACCGGTATTTGCCGGATGAACATCACTTGCCCGAACGATCTATTAAACTTTCCCATTCTTTACAAGAACATGCAGTCATTCCCTGGCAAACAGATAAGTTAAGACCAATACACATCCTTACCCAACCCGAACCGATCGAGGTATCGGCACCGATACCGGATTATCCACCCATGAATTTCCGGTATCAGAACAAGCTTTATAACATAGCTAAAGCAGATGCCTGTGAGCGTATTGAGCCGGAATGGTGGCTGGAAGGTGGCTTGCACCGGGATTACTACATCGTGGAAGATGAGGAAGGAAAACGCTATTGGATATACCGCTTAGGTCATTACCAAACAGATGCTGTACCCT
>CAZZZH010000058.1:1074-19103 GCA_964658445.1 Ilyomonas sp. | reverse complement strand
TAAAACGTTTTAAGCTGCCTAATTCTGCGAAGCCGCCTTCTGTTCTTGGGTAAACTAAGATACCATCGCGGAAGAGACGTATTTTGCTGTCGCGGCGTATTTTACCATCGGTAACATAGCAGCCCGCAACAGTAGCTTTATCGAACTTATACACTTCGCGAATCTCAACCGTTGCTACTTCCTTTTCCTGGATTTTTGGTTCCAGCAAACCTTCCATTGCACTCTTGACTTCTTCTATGGCGTTGTAAATGATTGAGTACATTTTAATCTGTACACCTTCATTTTCAGCCAGGCGATTCGCCTGCGTACTTGGACGCACATTAAAGCCAATCAAAATAGCGTCAGACGCCGTAGCCAGCAATACATCACTTTCAGAAATTTGTCCTACAGCTTTATGAACGACATTGATAGCAATTTCTTCCGTTGATAGCTTCTGCAACGAATCGCTTAAGGCTTCTACGGAACCGTCCACGTCACCTTTAATGATTACGTTCAGTTCTTTGAAATTGCCCAAAGCCAGTCGACGGCCAATCTCATCAAGTGTAATATGTTTCTTTGCTCGTAAGCCTTGCTCTCTTGAGATCTGCGCCCGCTTGGTTGCTACTTCTTTCGCTTCTGCCTCATCCAAATAAACCTTGAATTTTTCACCCGCCTGTGGCGCACCATTTAAACCTAGTATTTGTACCGGTGTTGAAGGCGGCGCTTCGTTAACACGTTGGTTACGCTCGTTAAACATGGCCTTGATGCGTCCATAATTTTGACCGGACACCATAATATCACCAACCTTTAAAGAACCGTTTTGAACCAAAACCGTGGCAACAAAACCACGTCCTTTATCCAGAGAAGCTTCAATAATACTTCCGGTTGCTTCCCGATCTGGATTGGCTTTCAAATCTAGTATTTCTGCTTCAAGCAATATTTTTTCAAGTAAAGCATCTACGTTTAAACCTTTTTTAGCACTCAATTCCTGGCTTTGAAACTTCCCGCCCCATTCTTCTACCAATATATTCATCTGAGACAGCTGCTCGTATATCTTCTGCGGGTTTGCACCGTCTTTATCGATCTTGTTTACGGCAAAAATCATCGGCACACCAGCCGCCTGAGCATGGCTGATCGCTTCTTTGGTTTGCGGCATCACTGCATCATCGGCAGCTATTACAATGACTGCAATATCTGTAACCTTCGCACCACGAGCACGCATGGCTGTAAAGGCTTCGTGGCCTGGTGTATCGAGGAAAGTTATGTGATCTTCTGTAGGTAATGTCACTTCGTAAGCACCGATGTGCTGCGTGATACCACCAGCCTCACCTGCTACTACATTAGCATTGCGGATATAGTCGAGCAAAGATGTTTTACCATGGTCAACATGACCCATGATAGTAACAATAGGTGCCCGTTTTTGTAACTCTTCATCTTCATCTTCATCATCGTAATCATCATCTTCATCCAAATCGTCAAGTCCTAAGAATTCTACTTCATAACCAAATTCGCCTGCTACCAGTTCTATTACTTCTGCGTCGAGTCTCTGATTGATCGATACCATTATGCCAAGGCTCATACACTTGCTTATGATGTCCGTAAAATTTACATCCATCAGGTTGGCAAGTTCACTTACAGTAACAAACTCTGTTACTTGTAGCCTATTATCTTCGCCAATGCCGCCCATTGCTTCAGCGGCTTCTTGGCGTTTTTCGCGGCGATAACGCGCTTTTAAGCTCTTGCCACGTCCGCTTTGTCCGGATAGTTTCGCCTGCGTTTCGCGTATCTTATCCTGAATTTGTTTCTGATCAATCTCTTTATCTTCAGGGCGCTGAAACCTATCGTTTCTTCCATGCCCGCCTGTCTGTCCGTTACGGTTGTTACCGCCACCGGGGTTACGGTTAATTTGTATTCTGGCGCCGCCACCAGCAGCCTGACCACTTCGCGGGGCACCTGCTGCGGGGCGATTCACACCCGGCAGACTACTACCAGTGCCTTGCTGGCCACTACGTTGGGGCGTGATGGTTCGGCCACCGAGAGCCTGTCCATTACTGCCGGCACCGGCTCTCGCCTGAGGATTAAAAGCAGTTTGTGCGTTTGGTGTTGCTTCTCCTTTCTTATCTACCGGTATGCGTTTTCGTTTACGCTTTTCGTCTCTAGCATTTTTAGGACGTGTATCGCTGTCAACAGGCAACTCAATCTTACCTAATATTTTAGGACCTTCTAACTTTTCGGCTTTAATGTTTTCTACCACCGGCGCCATCTCTTCTTCATCTTCCGGCTCGGGCTGCATCTCTTCTTCCTCTATTTCCGGCGCAGTGATTACCTCATCATTTTCGACATGAGGTTGCACCTCTTCCACAATGACAGGCTCTGGAATTATTTCTTCCGGTTCTTCTTTAACAACTACATTTTTCCGGGGACGGGTAGAAGAATCGATGGCAGATAAATCTATCTTGTCTAATATTTTCGGTCCTTCCAGTTCTGGTGCTTCAATGCGCAATGTTTCCGGTTCAGGAGGCGCAACTGTTTCTTCAGCAATGGGTTGACTTACTACATCTTCAACAGGTTGAACTATTTCCGGTTCAGGTTGTGCTATTTCTATTATAGGCATAGCCGGCTTCTCTGCAATGACTGCCGGTTGTGGCGCTTCCTGCTTTTCTTCTTTCGGTGCAGCTTTTTTGTCGTCTCTTCTTATGCTTACATCTTCCTCATCACGACGCAGTCGGCGCTCAGTTTGTGTTTTTGGAATTTCCACTAAATCAGCTTTGTTCTTAGCTGTTTTATCGCTGTGAAATTCCTGTTGTAAGGCGCGGTACATCGCCTCATTCAGCTTTGCTGTGGGTTTCAGATCATCTCGGTTGAAGCCTTTGCCCGCAAGAAAATTCAATAAGGTATCTTGTCCTATATTAAACTCTTTTGCAGCGGCTAATAATCTCGGTAACTTGAGTTCTGACATTCAGTATTTTTATTTGTCCTTGCTGTTTCTATCTTTTAAACAGCTTTTATTTTTTGTAAAATTTATCTTTAAAAATAAGATAGCCAAATTCTATTTCTGCTATCTTATCCTGCATTTCCGTTCTGTTGTTTATTAATAAATATCGTCAGCAAATGTAACCCTTTCAAGAAGCTTGTTTTCTTATCTTTTATTCAGATAAAATGAATGAAACCAAATTCTACTATAGTTTCATCCACTTTATTAATTTGACTTTTTACAGGCAAAACCTTGTTTAAAATAAATGTGTCAAATTATCACAAGCGCCTTGCCAAGTATTACAAATATTAACCTCTGTCAAACTCCGTTTGAAGTATATTGATAACATCTGCAATCGTCTCTTTTTCCAAGTCAGTGCGGCGCTCCAGTTCTTCAGCACTTAAATCCAGTACACTTCGCGCTGTATCGCAGCCTACACGTTTCAATTCATCAATAATCCAAGGCTCAATTTCGTCTGCAAATTCATCCAGATCAATATCAAATTCTTCTTCCTGGCCTTCGCTTTCGCGAAATACATCGATATCGTAACCGGTAAGTTCCTGCGCCAGTTTAATATTTACGCCACGCCTGCCGATAGCCAACGAAACCTGATCAGCTTTTAGATATACATCGGCCTGTTTTTGTTCCGTATCTAAATTCATATAACTGATCTTGGAAGGCGTCAGAGAACGCTGAATCAGCAACTGAATATTAGTTGTATAGTTGATGACATCAATATTTTCATTTTTCAGTTCGCGCACAATGCCGTGGATGCGACTTCCTTTCATACCTACACAGGCACCCACAGGGTCAATGCGGTCATCAAAGCTTTCAACAGCCACTTTTGCCCGTTCGCCCGGTTCGCGTACAATTTTGCGGATCGTTATCAAACCATCAAAAATCTCAGGTACTTCTATTTCTAACAATTTTGCCAGAAACTCAGGCGCAGTGCGGCTTACAATAATAACAGGCGTATTATTTTTCAGATCTACGCGTCGAACAATAGCCCGTATATTTTCTCCTTTTTTAAAGAAGTCCTGCGGTATCTGTTCCGATTTCGGCAGGATCAGTTCGTTACCTTCCTCATCCAGCAGCAATACTTCTTTTTTCCAAACCTGATAGACTTCTGCATTGATAATTTCATTGATTCTATCACCATATTTTTTTACAAGTACGTTCTTCTTTAAGTCTGATATGCGGCTTGCCAGTGTTTGCTTGGCAGCCAATATAGCACGACGACCAAAATCGAGAATGTCCATTTCCTGAAACAACTCTTCACCCACTTCAAAGTCAGGTTCAATCTTGACGGCTTCTGTATATCCAACTTCTGCCAAAGGGTCCATCACTTCGCCATCTTCTACAATCATGCGGCGGCGAAAAATTTCAAGATCACCTTTCTCGGCATTTACGATAACGTCAAAATTTTCATCGCTGCCATATTTTTTCCGAAGCAGGGTTTTGAATACATCTTCTACCACCTTCATCATGGTGGGACGGTCTATGTTTTCTGCATCTTTAAATTCCTGGAATGCATCTATCAGGTTAATACTTGCCATGTTATGTACGATTTACGATGTATAATGCGCGATGTAATAATCGCGTATCCACGTTTTAAAATTGTATCTGAACGATTGTTGTTTTAATGTTTTCAAAAGGTATGATAGTCTGCTGTGTCACCGCCTTCTTTCCTTTACCCGAAGTTTCTTCCAGCAAAATGTCGGCGTCTGCAACCTCAATGAGTTTGCCTATCTTTTTAGTTTCGTCCTTAAAAACCACTTCTATATTTCTGCCAATGTTTTTTTTATATTGACGTAGCAATTGTAAAGGTTCATCCACGCCCGGCGAAGAAACTTCCAGCGAAAAATCACCTTCCGGAAATAATCCTTTCTCTTCTATCAGCTTATACAATTTCCGGTTGAAATACACGCATTTTTCTATGGGTAATCCGGCATCGCCATCTAAAAAAGCTTTGATGTTGTTTGTGGGTTTTATACGCAACGATACCAAGAAAAAATCCGGTTCGTCAGCTAACATTCCCGTTACCAATGTTTTTATTTCCTGTATTTGTTCTGTTGTATTCATGTATCGATAAAGAAGAAGGGAACGGTTCGCGTTCCCTTCTGTATCATTTTTTCCTCTGCAAATATAAAAAAAGCGCTGACGTAGCCAAAACTTAGTCCTGTTAAGCGTTTGTAAAAAACAATATCATATTTCCTTATGGCATCTTTTGCACAAGTATCTTTGTAGTCTTATGCAACTATACGAACTTATCTTTACCATCTTCATCATTTACCTGCTGTATAAGCTTGTATTCAACGTGGTAGTGCCGGTAGCTAAAGTATCTTCCGAAGTGCGCAACCGTATGCGGCAGATGCAGGAAGAACAGCCAACGAGACAGTCCAATAACACTGCCTACCATACAAATAATTCTGCCGGTAAAAAAAGCAGTCCTGCTTCAAGCGATAGTGAGTACATCGATTTCGAGGAAATCAAATAAGCCAATATATTTTTGAAGTGAAGGGTAATCCTTCTATTTTTGTCGCCCTTTGGCGAAGCAATCGGCACGATTGCAGTCGGAGCAATGGTTCTGAGGAAAATAGAGATTCGCGTTTAAATAATAAGGGGAATTAGCTCAGTTGGTAGAGCGCTTGCATGGCATGCAAGAGGTCAGCGGTTCGAACCCGCTATTCTCCACCATATTTAAAGTGTTATGACAATTGTTGTAACACTTTTTTGTTGTAAAGCATAACAAAAGTCGAAACAGGCTTTCAACTGGTTGAATAAGTAAATTGGGTTAAAGTCAAATGATTTTTTTGCTTAAACCAAAGTGAATTTGTTATCGTACTTGCATTGTTTAATAATTGAGTTAGGTATTTTCCTGTTAAGAATACTTTAGTGTGAATATTAGAAGATAAAACGGGTGTTGACTTGACATTCTTTCTAAACGCTCGGTAGTGATTTTATTTTTCACTAACACAGTCGCCGCGAAAAATTACACAACTTAAACAGCTTGGTTAGCTGGTATGAGATAGTAACTATAAACGAACTAAGCACTACGATGCCCGTTATTCTTTCATATCTTCCATTTCCAGTCTTTTACTTCCGGCATATCTATTCCATGCGTGTTAATATAGTTTCGGTGTTCAATCAGTTTATCCTGCATTTGCTGTTTCAGATAAGCAGCTTTGTTGCCTAATTGTGGCAGCCTGTCTATTACATCCTGCACCAGATCGAAACGGTCTAACTGGTTTAAAACAGTCATATCAAAAGGTGTTGTGATTGTGCCTTCTTCTTTATAACCTCTTACATGAAAATTCTGGTGATTGTTGCGTTTGTAAGTAAGCCGGTGAATTAGCCATGGGTAAGCATGAAAGGCAAAAATGACAGGCTTATCTTTCGTAAACAACGCATCAAAATCGTATTCATTTAGTCCGTGCGGATGTTCTCTTTCGGGCTGTAATTTCATTAAGTCGACTACATTCACTACACGTATTTTCAGATCGGGTAATTGTTGCCGTAAAATAGAAACAGCAGCCATTGTTTCGAGCGTTGGAACATCACCGGCGCAAGCCATTACCACATCGGGATCAGTACCTTCATCATTGCTTGCCCAGGTCCAGATACCAATACCTTTGGTGCAATGAACAACAGCTTCGTCCATAGACAACCATTGAGGTGAAGGATGCTTGCCGGCTACCACCACATTTACATAATGACGACTGCGGAAACAATGATCCATTACCGATAATAAACAGTTGGCATCGGGAGGTAAATACACACGAACAACCGATGCTTTTTTATTTACGACTAAATCAATAAAACCAGGATCCTGGTGCGTGAACCCATTATGATCTTGCCGCCACACATGCGAAGCAAGAAGTATGTTTAAAGAGGGTAATTTTTTACGCCAGCTCAAGCCTGACGTTACTTTCAGCCATTTTGCATGTTGGTTGAACATGGAATCTATGATGTGAATAAAGGCTTCATAACAGTTGAACAATCCATGTCTTCCGGTTAAGAGATAACCTTCCAGCCAGCCTTCACATTGATGCTCGCTCAGCATTTCCATTACACGGCCTTCTTTTTTCAGGAAGTCATCGCTCTCTTTCACTTCTAACTGCCATTGCCGGTTTGTCGCTTCGAATACCGCATTTAGTTTGTTAGATAATGTTTCATCGGGGCCAAATAAACGGAAATTTCTATGCGGTTCATTTTCTTTAATAATATCCCTAATAAAAGTGCCTAATACCAATGTATCGCCGGGTCCGATGTTGCTTCTGTCAGAAAGCGAAAGTGCGTATTTGCGGAAGTCGGGCATGCAGAGTGCTGGCGATTTTTTGCCACCATTTGCATGTGGATTGGAGCCCATTCTTTGCTCTCCTTCCGGTGCTAACTGCGCTAACTCCAGAAGTAATTTGCCTTTATCATCAAACAATTCCCACGGCTGATAACTGCGCAGCCATTCTTCCAGTTGCTTTAAATGTTCAGGGTTTTGCGCCGGGTCTGTAATGGGAACTTGGTGTGCACGAAACGTACCTTCTATTTTTAACCCATCTATATATTTCGGTCCTGTCCAGCCTTTTGGAGTCTTCAAGATGATCATGGGCCAACAAGGTCTTGCTGCATCGCCGTTATTCAATGCGTTGTCTTTAATGGCTTTTATCTCGTCTATAATGGTGTCTAACAAATGCGCCATCTTCTGATGCATTTCCATCGGGTCTTCACCCTCTATTAAATAAGGCTTCCATCCATATCCGGTAAAAAGGTGTTCAAGTTCATCGTTACCAATGCGTGCAAAAATGGTTGGGTTGGCAATCTTGTAACCGTTCAAATGAAGAATGGGCAACACAACGCCGTCGGTTACAGGGTTTAAAAATTTATTGGAATGCCATGCTGTTGCTAAGGGTCCTGTTTCTGCTTCGCCATCGCCGACAACGCAGGTTACCATCAAATCAGGATTGTCGAATACAGCGCCAAATGCATGACTTAACGAGTAACCTAACTCGCCACCTTCATGCATAGAGCCTGGACATTCGGGCGACACATGGCTGGGAATACCACCCGGAAAAGAGAACTGTTTAAACAACTTTTGCATGCCACTTTCATCCTGGCTAATCTCGGGATATATTTCCGTGTAAGATCCTTCTAAATAAGTATTCGCAACTAGCGCAGGACCACCATGACCGGGACCGGATATATAAATCATATCAAGATCATGCTTCTTTATAATGCGATTGAGATGCGCATAAATAAAGTTCTGTCCTGGCGTAGTTCCCCAATGTCCAAGCAACATTTTTTTGATATGCGATAATGTTAACGGCTCTTTCAGAAGAGGGTTGTCACATAAATAAATCTGACCTACAGAAAGAAAATTTGCCGCACGCCAGTAGGCGTTTATTTTATGTAATAGTTCGTCGGAAAGCTCATCCTTTGCCGTTTCTATTTCTTGTGTTTGCATAATAAAGATTGATTGCTTTTTGGTGAAGTAAGATATTATTGCAAAAGCAGGCTTTTGCTATCAATGAAGCTAGATACACAAAAATCGGGTAAATACTTAGTATCCCTATGAGTATTACCATTTCATAACATGACAACCATCATAAATTTTACAAAACAAGACCTCGCTTTTTTTGCTTTATTCTGATTCACTTATTTTTTAGAACAGTTTAATTCGTTTTTATCTGCGAATGCATGAGATTTCTTTTTCTGTTATTGACTCGTGTTTATTCGTTATTGCTTGATGAAAATCAATAGTTAAAGTGTCCGTTATCATCATTGTGAAATTCTCCCTCGAATAGTTTTACAACATAAATAAAGTCTATGAATTAGGTAATACTGGCGTGCGATGGCAGCCAATTTTCATAGGATAACAATCTCCCTCAAAACATCAACGAACCCTTTTATCCAGCTATAAACATCCAACCCGCAACTCCCCAATTCATTATCCATCATTCCTAATCCGCAATTCCCAACTCCCAAACTTTATTTCTCTTTCCCCGCATCTTTATTCCCAAACCTATCCTACATTTATCCCTTCACAACATCTTATCATTTACCAAGAACTATTTTCCATGAAAAAATGGCTACTCCTTAGCGCCACAGGGCTGTTCCTTGCCGCGTCCGCCTTTTCGCAAACCGACCGAGTCTGGTCGGCCACCAACCAAAACAAGGTAAGTCTCATCGCTGATAAGGCAACGCTTCGCCAGGCATATCCCAAAGTGTTCCGTCTTTTTCACCTCGATGCCGCACCGTTCCGGCAGCAGTTATTATCTATCGTCGATAGCAAAACCGCCCACCGCACCACCATCATTTCGCTCCCCAACGCCGCCGGTCTTATCGAGCAGTTTGAAGTAACCGAAGCCTCCAACTTCGAGCCCGATCTTCAGGCGCGCTTTCCCGAGATTCGCTCGTTCTCCGGCAGGGGTATCACCGACAAATACGCTACGCTCAAGCTCAGCCTTTCACCGCAGGGCATCCAGAGCATGGTCTTCCGCACCGGCAAAGACGACGAGTTCATCGAGCCTTATACACAAGATCATACAATCTATTCCGTCTACATCTCCCAGCGCGAAAAGGGCAAATTGCCCTGGAAATGTACCACCGTCGATGCTAAAATGGTCAACAGTCTGAACGACAAAGTCGCACAGTCTAATAGTCTCATTACCGGTCGCTCTACCGGCGATCTCAAAACCATGCGCCTTGCGCAATCCGTTACTGCAGAGTATTCCAACTACTTCGGCGCTACCAGCGCATCGCAGGTATCGCTTGTATTGGCTGCCGTCAACAATACATTAACGCGTTGCAACGGCGTGTACGAGAAGGATCTTGCCGTACATCTCAATCTCATTTCTGCCACTACCAACGTGTTTTACTACAATCCATCTACCGATCCGTACGATCCGGCTTCTACCGGCGCCGGCGGCGCCTGGAACGCACAATTACAGAAGACCTTAACCTCCGTTATCGGCGAGGCCAACTACGATATTGGTCACCTCTTCGGCGCTTCCGGTGGCGGTGGCAATGCAGGCTGCATTGGCTGCATCTGTGTTAATGGATCGAAAGGCAGTGGCTTCACTTCGCCCGCCGATGGCATACCGCAGGGCGATAATTTCGACATCGATTACGTCGTTCACGAAGTAGGTCATCAGTTAGGTGCCAACCATACCTTCTCTTATAGTAATGAAGGCACCGGTGCCAATAAAGAGATTGGCTCTGGTATCACCATCATGGGCTATGCAGGCATCACTAGCCAGGATGTTGCCGCGCATTCCATCGATATCTACCACGAGGAATCTATTGCGCAGATACAGGCTAACTTATCTGGCAAAACCTGCCCCGTTACTACTGCCATCAGCAACTCCACACCAGTGGTCAATCCCGTAGGCAATTACACTATTCCCAAGAGCACGCCATTCGCGCTCACCGGCTCTGCAACCGACGCCGATGCTGGCGATGTCTTAACCTATTGCTGGGAAGAGAACGACAATGCATCGTCGTCTCAAACCGGCAACAGCAGCCGCGCCAGCGCCATCAAAGCCAGCGGCCCAAACTGGATTTCCTTCCTTCCAACTACTTCAGGCATCCGCTTATTTCCACAGTTGTCTACCATCCTGGCAGGTGCTACTACTACCGGTCCGCTCACCGGCGGCGATGCCGGCGTTCTTACCGAAGCCCTTAGCTCGGTAGCCCGCTCACTCAACTTCCGACTTACTGTAAGAGATAATGCCGTGTACAGCACTACGGCTCCCGTTAGTGTAGGGCAAACAGCTTTCACCGACATGGTCGTAACAGTCAGTGCCGCTTCCGGGCCATTTGCGGTCACAGCTCCCAACACCGCTGTCTCCTGGGCGGGCGGTTCTTCACAAACCATCACATGGGATGTCGCCAGCACCACCGCATCTCCCGTTAGTTGTGCCAATGTAAAAATTTCGCTCTCCACCGATGGAGGACAAACCTTCCCCACAGTATTAGCCGCCAGCACTCCAAATGATGGCAGCGAGATGCTTACGATTCCCAATACACCAAGCACAACAGCAAGGATCAAGGTAGAATCAGTAGGCAATATCTTCTTCGATATATCGAATACCAACTTTACCATCACATCAGGTTCATCTTGTGGCGCGCCATCGAGCTTAGCTTCTTCCGCTATCACCACAACGGGCGCTACCGTTAGCTGGTCTGCCGTCAGCGGCGCCAACAACTATGATGTCGATTATAAATTAACGACAGCCAGCACCTGGACGAATGCGGCAACGGCTACCACGTCAACATCAGTTGCCATCAGTGGTTTAGCAGCCTCCACCGTATACGATTGGCGCGTAAGAAGCAATTGCTCAGCAGGCACGAGCGCTTACACAGCAGCGCAGTTTACTACGGCTTCCAACATACCTACTTGCGGCACCGTTGCCGGTCTGGCTTCTTCTGCCATCACCACCAGTAGCGCCACCGTCAGCTGGACGACTTTGAGCGGCGCACTCAACTACGATGTTGACTATAAAGCCAACACATCATCTACTTGGGTGAATGCGGTAACGGGTACAACGGCTACTTCAAAAAGCCTTACCGGTTTATCTGCCGCTACCTTGTACGACTGGAGAGTAAGAGCCAATTGCAGCAGTGCTACCGGTGCTTATTCTGCCGCACAGTTTACCACCACTACGGCTTCTGGTTGTGCCACTGCCTTCGAACCAAACGAAACACAAGCTACGGCAGCAACTATCACATCGGGCGTGGTCAACTCCGCTGCTATCACTACTTCCACCGACGTTGATTACTTCAGCATCACTACTACGTCCATCAGCAACATCGTTTATAGCCTTGCCGGTCCTTCCGGTGTCGACTATGATTTATACGTGTACAACAGCGCCGGCACGCAGATTGGCTCCAGCGCAGGCACTACGGCAACCGAAAGCGTATCGCTAAGCAACCAAGCAGCAGGCACGTATTACATCAAGGTCATTGGTTACAATGGTGCCAACAGCGATACCTGCTATACTATTACAGCTACGGCTTCTGCTGTTACGGGTTGCCAGAGCAGCTACGATAATGCCAGCAACGGCACCGCTTCGGGTGCGGCTGTCATTCCGTTCAATACCGGCATCACCGGGCTAATCAGCCCCAGCGCCGATGTGGACGATTATAAGTTAACTATCACCACAGCAGGCACTATTACCGTTACCTTAACCACATTACCAGCCGACTACGACCTGAAACTGCTGAACAGCGCAGGCACGCAGGTAGCCATTTCCCAAAAGAGTGGTACTACCAGCGAAAGCATCAATTACACAGCCGCAAAAGGCACGTACTACGCGCAGGTATATGGCTACAATGGCGCCAACAGTGCGGGCAGTTGCTACACGCTGAAAGTGGCGCTGGGCACGGCTACGCGCAACACCATAGATATCGCAAAAGCCAGCGTATCGCTTTACCCCAATCCCGTTCAAAATGCGCTGAACATTAGCATGGGCAGCTATACCGATCCGGTGTCTGTAACGCTTACCGATATGTATGGCAGTAAGGTAGCCGACAAGACTTTTGCCGGCGCTACCAGCCTCAACACAGGCAAGCTGGCAGCGGGTGTTTACATGGTTATCATCAGAGATAAAAATGGTGTTATCGTCAAACAGGATAGAATTGTAAAGCAATAAAACAAAACGATCTGAAAACGAAAAAAGAGGCTCTGCAACAGAGCCTCTTTTTTGTTTAATAACTCATATACCTAACCACCCATAGCAATAAGAGAATAGGTTCACCGACTTCACCAACTTTACTATTCTGTTCTTCTGATTGTTTAGGTGTTTCATTATCCGATCTTTCTTGTAAAACAAAGAAGCAAATACACGGGCAATACTTCCGGTACTGTACATTTGGTTGGTGAGTAAGAAAGCATCTTCCGTAAAGACTTTACACCAAACGAAAGGATACACCGTGATACAGCAATGGTTGTCTGCCAAAAGCTTTCATCCCTTTGCCTTCCAGGAAGAAACCTGGCAACACATCATTGAAAATAAAAGCGGTTTGGTAAATGCGCCCACCGGCTGCGGTAAAACCTTCTCCGTGTTTCTCGGTGCCGTTATTCAGTTTATCAACGATCATCCCAACGACTATCAGGCAAAGAAAAGAAATGGATTGCAACTGTTGTGGTTAACGCCGTTGCGGGCGCTTGCGAAAGATATTGGGCGGGCAATGGAAGAAGTGATACTTGAACTGGGAATGCAATGGCAGGTGGGCATTCGCAATGGCGATACGGAAGTAAGTGAGCGGCAAAAGCAGAAAAGAAACATGCCCGAAGTGCTCATCATCACACCCGAGAGTCTTCATTTGTTATTGGCACAAAAAGGCTACACTGAAATCTCTGCAACCCTTCGCACCATTGCAGTAGACGAATGGCACGAGCTCGTTGGCAGCAAGCGTGGCGTGTTAGTAGAGTTGGCTATGTCGCGTATCATTAATGCTAAGCTATCCGTTTTTAGTCTTCAGTCGTCAGGTAATAATCAATCATCTTCAATCAATAACTCTCACATTTCTCTCTGGGGCATCTCTGCTACCATCGGCAATCTAGAACAGGCAAAAGATGTGTTGTTGTACCCGTTAATCAACTCATCTTATTATGAAGGTGTAGATGAAAGCGTAATCGTGAAAGCCCTGCTGGATAAGCGTATCGATATAGAATCTATCCTGCCGGATGAAATAGAAAAATACCCGTGGGCAGGGCATTTGGGGTTAACGCTGGCAGAGAAAATTATACCCATTATAGAACAAAGTACCACGACGCTTATCTTCATTAATACACGCGGTATGAGCGAGCGATGGTATCAGAAGTTGCTGGATATTGCGCCTCAATTGGCGGGTGCTATTGCCTTGCATCATGGCAGTATCGAGCACGAATTAAGAACCTGGGTGGAAGAGGCATTGCATATTAAAAAGCTGAAAGCTGTAGTGTGTACAGCCAGCCTTGATTTAGGCGTCGACTTTCGTCCTGTCGATACCGTGATACAAGTAGGCTCGCCCAAAGGCGTTGCCCGGTTTCTACAGCGTGCCGGCCGCAGCGGGCATGGTCCAGGCGAAATAAGCCGCATCTATTTTTTGCCAACTCATTCTTTAGAGTTGGTAGAAGCAGCAGCATTAAAAGATGCCATTAAAGAAAACTTTATCGAAAGCCGAGAGCCAATGATGCTTTGCTTTGATGTGCTGACACAATACGTGTGCACCATTGCTATTGGTGAAGGCTTTTATGCAGAACAGTTGTTCAAAGAAATACAATCAACTCATTGTTTCAGCGAAATAAACCGTAACGAATGGCAACAGATTTTATACTCTGTAACTGCCGGCGGCAATGCTCTGGCGCAATATGACGAGTACAAAAAAGTGGAAGTAGAAAGTGATGGTTTGCACCGTGTGAAGAACCGGCGTATTGCTATGCGCCACCGCATGCACATCGGTGCTATTGTAAGCGATGCCATGCTAAAAGTAAAACTGCTGGGCGGCAGTTATGTCGGCATGATTGAAGAATACTTCATTAGCCGCTTAGAGCCCGGCGATGTGTTTGTATTAGCAGGCAGAGTGCTGGAGTTGGTAGGCATCAAAGACATGAGCGTGATGACTAAAAAGTCAACCAGCAAGAAAGCCATCGTTCCTGCCTGGAATGGTGGCCGGTTGCCGCTTTCAGCCAACTTAGGTGTTATGCTTCGCAAGGCGTTCAACAGTGCTTTATCAACAGGTGCAAAGGCGATAGAGATCCGTGTATTGCAGCCTTTATTTGAATTGCAAAAAGAATTGTCGCACATCCCTAAAGCCGGAGAATTGCTGATCGAACAAATAGAAACCCGCGATGGTTATCACTTGTTTGTTTATCCGTTTGAAGGCAGGTTGGTGCACGAAGCGATGGCAGCTTTGCTGGCGTTTCGCATCAGCCGCAAAACACCAATCACCTTCTCAATCGCAATGAACGATTATGGCTTTGAATTGTTAAGCGATCAACCTATTCCTGTTGATGACAGCAATGTGTATGAGTTATTTTCTACTAAAGATTTATTGCGCGATATTCAGCAAAGCGTAAACAGCGTAGAGATGGCAAGACGCAAGTTCAGAGACATTGCTGTGATTGGCGGGTTGGTGTTTCAAGGCTATCCCGGCGAGCATAAAAAAGCAAGACATCTGCAGGCGTCGGCTTCACTGTTGTTTAATGTGTTTTATGAGTACGATTCAAACAATTTATTGTTGCGGCAGGCTTACCAGGAAGTACTTGATCAGCAGATGGAAGAAGTGCGGCTGCGCAACGCATTGACGCGTATCCACAGCGAGAATATTATCATCACGTTTCCACCCAGATTAACACCCTTTTGCTTTCCCATAAAAGTAGACAGCCTTCGCGAAACCTTGACCTCGGAAAAGCTGGAAGACCGCATACAGAAAATGCAGGCACAACTCGAGAAATGGTAACTCATCGTTACCAAACTAAGCATTAAAAAATTGGATACAGCATCCGGTATTTTCGCACCCATATTTTCTTTTTTTCAGGAGAAAATTTTATTTTGCCACTGCAAAATCTTTAACTGCATTACCCCTTTTCTATGCGACTAAAATCATTTCTTCTCTCACTCCTTTTACTTTCCTGCACTTGGCTATGTGCACAGGCACCCGTAGAAGTTCAATACAAAAATTATCCGGTCAGCAGGTCGGCAAAAGAAGATAGTGCTATAGTAAACATGCTTCAGCCATACACAGATAGCGTAGATCGTTTCATTAACGCAACGATTGCTTTCAGTAATTCAACGTTGTATAAAAAACAACCCGAGAGTGTCTTAGGAAACCTTATGGCTGATGCGATGAAAGTCTATGCGTCTAAAATGTTCAACGTTACTGTTGATGCGGCTTTCATTAACTATGGCAGTATTCGTTCCTATCTGCCAAAGGGAGAGATAAAGCTACAAATGCTGTACGATTTATGCCCCTATGATAATTCAATCGTGATTCAAAAAGTAGATGGCAATACGCTGCACCAATTACTCGATCTGGTTGCTTATAAAGGCGGTTGGCCCTGTTCGGGCATTCGAATGAAAATAAAATATAAGAAGGCATTTGATATGTGGGTGAATGGAATGCCATTAAGCGATACTACCGTTTACACAATCGCTGTTTCCGACTATCTTGCTAAAGGCGGCGATGGCTGTACCATGTTGAAAGGTATTGCGCAGCAGAATAAAAATGTATTGTATAAAGAAGCTTTGACAGACTATGTAAAGTCTTTTACCAGCGCCGGAAAACCCTTGTCTGCCACCTTAGAAAACCGTATAGAAAATGTGGAAGAGTAGAAGAAATTTTATTCGTGAGTCGATGTTTTCAGCAGCCGCCATAGCAGCTTCTTCATTCGTTACTTTAAAAGCAAATGCGGAAGACAAAACCGAACATCTCACAGTGCTTCATACTAACGATATGCATAGCCATTTAGAAGCATTTGCCATGGATGGAAGTGCTAATCAAGGTATGGGTGGCGTAGCTGCCAGAGCCAGTATAATCAATGCTATCCGCGATAGAAACGAACATGTTTTATTGTTTGATGCCGGCGATATTTTTGGCAGTACTCCTTACTTCGATTTGTACAAAGGCGAACCCGAAATAAAGGCAATGAGCCAAATGAAATATGATGCTGTAACTATTGGCGAAAATGACTTGCGTGCGGGCATTATTAATTATGCAGATAAGATGAAACAGTATGCAGACTTTCCGGTTGTTAATTGTAATTACGATTGTGCAGGTACAGCATTAAATAGTATTGTGAAACCATATAAAGTGTTTCAAAAAGGCAGCCTTAAAATTGGTGTAACCGGCGTGGGCATTGACTTTCAGGGTTTACTGGCAGAAGATTTATACAATGGAATCACTTATCTTAACCCTATCGAAAGTGTAAATAATATAACGGATGTTTTACGAAAGAAAGAAGATTGCGGTATGATTGTTTGTTTGTCTCACCTCGGCGATAAATATTATGATGGAAAAGTAAGCGATGATATCTTGGCAAGAGAAACCGATAGCGTTGATCTTATCATTGGCGGGCATACTCATCAAGCTTTTATGGAACCTAAAATATATATAAATAAAAAGGGCAAAGAAGTGGTAGTCAACCAGTCGGGATGGGCTGGAATGCAGATAGGTCGGTTGGATTATAATTTTCTCGATAATGGAAAAAAAATTTTAGATGCCAAGCTAATTGTCATTGGGAAAAAATACGAAGATTAAAAATTTTTTTTTCAACAAAAAGGGTAGAAATTCGTCCTCCTGCCCCAAAAATTTTTCTTATGTATCAGAATCATTTTTGAGTGCTTACTGACTACGAAACTTATTCTTTAATTGTGTAAACCAAGTGGCTACTTTGATTATGACTATAACTGCAGAAGCCGTATGGAACAACTGCCTTAAAATAATAAAAGACATTGTAGAATGGCAACATTTTAAAACCTGGTTTGAACCTATCAAGGCAATCGAACTAAAAGGTAATGTGTTATTGATACAGGTGCCCAGCCAGTTTTTCTACGAGTATCTTGAAGAGCATTATGTAACCCTGCTTGCTAAAATTTTAAAACGGGAGTTGGGTAAAGAGGCACGTCTTGAATATCGCATAATGGTAGACAGCGGCAATAAAGGACGCAATGGTTCTATGGATGTTGCTGCTTCGTTTGGCAAGGTTTATACAAACAACGAGATGGACTTTCCGTTAGTTATTAACAACCCGGTCAAGAACCCCTTTGTAATTCCTGGTTTGAAGAAAGTTCAGATCGATCCGCAGTTGAATCCTTCGTACGTTTTTGACTCTTTAATCGAAGGCGATTGCAATCGTGTAGCTCGTCGCGCCGGCAAGACGGTAGCAGAAAAACCAGGTGCCAGCTCGTTCAATCCGCTGGTAATTTATGGCGGTGTGGGTTTAGGTAAAACGCATTTAGCGCAGTGCATCGGGAATGAAGTAAAAAGATTGCACCCCAACAAGATTGTGCTTTATGTAAGCAGTGAAAAGTTTATCAATCAATTTCAGGATCATAGCCGCAACAATGCCATTAACGACTTTATTCATTTTTACCAA
>CAZZZH010000058.1:0-1064 GCA_964658445.1 Ilyomonas sp. | reverse complement strand
TCTTATCATCGATGATGTGCAGTTCTTTAACCGTGCAGAACGAAGCCAGGATGCATTTTTTGCCATCTTTAATCATCTTCACCAGAGTGGAAAACAACTGGTGTTATCGTCCGATAAAGCACCTAAAGATTTAGATGGTTTGCAGGAGCGTTTACTTAGCCGTTTTCGCTGGGGTTTAAGCGCCGATCTTTCTATGCCCGACTATGAAACCCGCATCGAGATATTAGAGCGTAAAATGAAAGCAGATGGCTGCGATATGCCAATAGAAGTCGTTAAATATATTGCCTATAATATTACAACCAATGTGCGCGAACTGGAAGGTGCATTGATCTCTTTGCTGGCGCAGTCTTCGCTGAACAAACGCGAGATAGATGTAGAACTTGCCAAGAAAGTGTTGCGCAATTTTGTAAAGACCAGCAATAAAGAAATTACCATTGACACCATACAAAAAATGGTGTGTGAATATTTCGATGTTCCCTACGATAAGCTGCTTCAAAAAACGCGCAAACGGGAGATAGTGCAGGCAAGGCAAATCACTATGTATCTTGCCAAATCGTTTACCAAAAATTCATTAAAAACAATTGGTGAGCACTTCGGTGGTCGGGATCATACCACAGTTATCCATAGCTGCCAAACCGTAAAAGACTTAATGGACACAGACAGTTTGTTTAAAGAAAATGTGATAGAACTAACACAGAAAGTGCAGTTGGCTTCTATGTAATTACTATATTAAATTTGCTTTGCTATCAACTTTTGTAATCACGCTCTCATGGCGTGATTTTTTTGTACATAATACAGAAATACAGGTTTTCGAAACCGGCAGTTGAGAACTCCGGTCAGGCATCGTTGTGTCACTCACTTGTACGCCTTGTTATAAATTGAGCTGAATACAAAGTCAGAAAGTATAAAACGTTTACCCAAGAAAAATGATAAAAAAGCACATCTAATTTTCATTTGGCATTTCACATTCATCCTCCTATTTTTGCAGCCCTTTCAAAGGAGGGGAAACGGTGAGGTGGATGAGTGGCTGAAATCAGTAGTTTGCTAAACTGCCGTACGGGTTA
>CAZZZH010000057.1:0-19155 GCA_964658445.1 Ilyomonas sp. | reverse complement strand
GATTTCAGGGTTGCCATGTATTTCGGTAACGAGTGTTGGTACCAGCAGGCAAAGCATGCCAATCGTCATCACTCCGAAAATAACGTACGCGAATTTTCTACGGTTGATATAAAAGCCAAGCGCAAACAGCATCGCAATTGGAATCAACACCTGCGCAATTACTTCCAGCATATTGGTGAAGTAATTTGGATTTTCAAACGGATGTGCAGAGTTGGCGTTGAACCAGCCACCGCCATTTGTTCCCAAATGTTTAATCGCAATCATACCGGCAGCAGGACCGCGTGAAACCTGAACTGTATCGCCTTGCATGGTGATGACGGAATCCTTTCCATCATAACTGGCAGGCGTACCGTTGAAGGCAAGCAAACCAGCAATTACAATACAAATCGGTAATAGTATTCTCGTAATAGTTACAGTAAATATTTGCCAGAAATTACCAAGATTTTCAGTTGTTTTTTTCTTTAAGCCATTAAACAAAGCAACCAATGCAGCAATACCTGTTGCGGCACTTACAAACTGCAAAAAAGTAATGACAAAAAGCTGTGTGAGATATGTAACGCCGCTTTCTCCTGAGTAAGCCTGCCAGTCGCAGTTTACTAAAAAACTAATGGCTGTATTAAAGCTTAAATCGGGCGTCATATCTGGATTGCCATCCGGATTTAATGGCAGATGCGACTGGAAGAGAAACATAAAAAAGGCGTACACAAACCAAAGCATATTGATGGTAAGCATTGCCTTTAAAAATTGCTTCCAAGTCATTTCCTCTGTCGGATTGATGCCCGATATGCGGTAAATGAAACGCTCAAGCGGTTTCATAAAATCGAGCCATGTTTTTTCTCCGGCGAATACTTTGGCAATGTATTTCCCCAAAGGAAATGCAAGCAGTACCGTGAGAAGAAACGAAAAAATGACCCCTGTTAATTCTGTATTCATGATTGCTTATTTAAAAGATTTAAAATTTTTCGGGTTTCAATAAAACATACAGCAGGTAAATGAATACTGCGATGGAAAGAATAAATAGTATTAAGAACATATTGTTTGATTTACATTTTTTCAAAAAAATCGATGGCTCTGTAGAATAGTCCGAAGCAGAGAAGACCTGCAATGATTAAAAGAACTGTAAGCATATTTATTTAGTTATAGAATAAAAGATCAGTTTCAGAAAAGCGATATAAGCCAGCGAAAGAGCAATGAGCCAGGCAATGGTGATGACAATGAAAAATGCTGTTTTATCTTTATTGAAATGCATGATTTTTGTTTAGTAAATGCCTGACATCCTGCAATTATTTCATGACTCATAATTGATAGCACAAGGCAGTGAGAATGACAAGTACATACATTACCGGGATAATAACATGCAGCTTTAATCTTTTACCTAAACCCGTACATCGATTTTTCATTTTGCTTTTCTTCTCATTTGGCAAATGAGATACCTGCTCCTGATTTATAAAATAAATAATCCCTGAAATCCTTTCCTGTCAATACTTTCAGGGCGTAAGCTGTTGAAAATTTAATTTTGATTGTTTTTTATAACCTTATCAATATGAGAAGGTCGTTTATCAAAATGAAAGGGTTGTATCAGAAAACAGAACTACCCTATTGCTGGTTTCTTACTGCTTATTTTTGACTGATAAACATTGCATTCATGGTTTTTCTGCTCGTTACCATATTTGTTGCCGGGTATCTTTCTATTTCTCTTGAAACCTATATCAGGATTAATAAAGCAGCGATTGCATTATTAACCGGAGTTGCGTGCTGGATTGCTTATATTTTGATGAGCGATGACAAAGAAAAAGTTATTGACCAGCTTACAAAAAGCTTGGGCGATTTATCGGGAATTTTGTTCTTTCTGTTGAGTGCCATGACGATTGTTGAAATCATTGATGCGCACAAAGGTTTCAACATTATAACCAGCAAAATAAACCAGACAGATAAGCGTGCTTTGGTATGGATTATTTCGTTGATTGCTTTTTTTTTATCGCCTATATTGGATAATCTCACCACCAGTATTGTTATGGTTTTATTACTGCGCAAGCTGGTTGATAATCCTAAGCAGCGGCTCATTTTTACAGGCATGATAATTATTGCAGCGAACGCCGGCGGCGTTTGGTCGCCCATTGGTGATGTTACTTCAACCATGCTTTGGATGGGCAACCAGGTAACAGCCAAAGGCGTGTTGACGAAGTTGTTTCTACCAAGCCTGACGTGTTTGCTGGTTCCGCTGATTATTTGCAGTATAAAGATGAAAGGAAAAACAAGGCGACCGATTACAAAAACCTCTGACACAGCACTTCCCATTTCGCAAACACAACAATATATTGTTTTGTATTCAGGGCTGATGATCTTGTTGTCGGTGCCAATTTTAAAATCGCTTACCGGCTTACCGCCTTACATGTGCATCCTGTTTGGTCTTGGTATTTTGTGGATCATTACAGAAATCATTCATCACAATAAAGAGAGCGAAAAAGGAGAGCTTACCGTAGCAGAAGCGTTAGGGCGAATTGATACGCCGAGCATTCTGTTTTTTCTTGGAATTTTATTAGGCATTGCGGCTTTGCAGGCAACCGGTATTTTGCAAAGTCTTGCTCAATTACTGGAGAGTTCTATTTCCAACTCACATGTTATTGTTGTGCTTTTTGGCTTGTTATCATCTGTTGTTGATAATGTGCCGTTGGTTGCTGCAGCCCAAGCTATGTATGGCTTGGATAAATATCCGACGGATGATAATTTCTGGTTGCTACTTACATATTGTTCAGGAACGGGTGGCAGTATTTTGTTGATTGGTTCTGCCGCTGGCGTTGCCGCAATGGGCATGGAAAATATCAGCTTTGTATGGTATTTAAAGAAAGTTTCTTTTCTTGCTTTGGCAGGCTTTTTTGCCGGTATTGGCGTCTACTTTTTGCAGTTGCTGATATTTGGATAATCAGCTTAAAAAAGATCTCTTTTTAAAATGAAAGAAATTCTCTCCGGGCGATGTGATTTATTTTGGCAGGTTGTATTCCTCCATCTTACGATAAAGGGTTGCCAATCCTACGTTTAAAAGCCTGGCAGCTTCAGTTTTATTTCCATGCGTATGTTGCAGCACCTTTAGAATGTGTTGCTTTGTAACCTGCGCCAACTCATAACTGTTATCTGCTGAAGCAATGGATGTGTTTCTAAATTCAAAAGGCAAATCATCAGCTGTAACCAAATCACCTTCTTCCAGAATTACGGCACGTTCTACTACGTTTTTCAACTCACGAATATTTCCTTTCCACTGGTGCTGCTGAAGCAGCTTTTGGGCTTCGTCATTAAACCCTTGTATCTTTTTATTGATCTTTTCGTTGAATAAATGCAGGTAATGACTCGCAATGGGCAGCAAGTCACTTTTCCTGTCGCGCAAAGGTGGTAATTCGATGGAAAATACATTCAGACGGTAAAATAAATCCTCTCTGAAAAGCCCTCTGTTCACTTCATCCTGAAGATTGCGGTTTGTAGCCGCTATAAAGCGAACATTTACGCGGATGGGCTTAGTATCACCCACTTTTATAAACTCCGATGTTTCCAGTACCCGCAATAGTTTGCTCTGCAAATCAAGCGGCATTTCTCCCAATTCATCAAGAAAAAAAGTTCCTTTGTCGGCTTCTTCCAGTAATCCTTTTTTATCTTTTACCGCACCTGTAAAAGCACCCTCCTTATGCCCGAAAATTTCGCTTTCCAGCAGCTCTTTTGAGAAAGAACTGCAATTAACCGCCACAAAAGATTGTGAAGCTCTTTTGCTGGCATTGTGTATGGCTTGTGCAAACACTTCTTTACCAGTTCCCGTTTCCCCGGTCAGCAAAACAGTAGCATCGGTTTGTGCCACTTTTTTGGCTAATTCTTTGGCTGCTATAATAGCCCTGGAAGTGCCGGTAATACTGGAAAAATCGTATTTCTTTCCTACCTGCTTTTCCAGCGAAGCAACCTTTTTTCTAAGCTCTGCTTTTTCTATCGCTTTATATAAAAGCGGGATCACCCTGTCGTTATCATCGCCCTTCGTTATATAGTCGAAAGCGCCGTTCTTCATTGCCTGTATACCATCAGGAATATTGCCATAAGCAGTCAATAAAATCACTTCCAGAAGCGGATGTTTTTTTTTCAAATCAAGCACAAAATCAACACCATTTCCATCTGGCAGTTTTACATCACAAAGGATCACATCGGGCTCTTCTTTTTCAATAAGTTTCACAGCATTTTTTATACTGCCCGCTTCCGTTACGGCAATGCCTTCCAGCCTAATGATACGCGCCAATAAATTGCGTAGCTTTTCTTCATCATCTACAATCAAAACTTTATTCATGCGTTGAAGAAAGGTAATAAAAGATAGTTATAAATAAGCCGCTAAGTTAATACTCATGCTGCAAGTCGCAGTTGTTCCTACGGGTTATAGAAACGTGAATCATTATCCAGAAGTATTTATTTAGAAGAGTTGTAAAGACGGCGAACTTTAAAGAAAAAGGTTTGTTTAATTAGAATTTAATCCTGTTAGCTCCGACTATGTATTACTTTGCTGATAACGGTTGCTGACTGCCATAAGCGCAAATTTATTTTAGCAAAGCTGGAATATTGGAAGTATTGCTTTCCTTTTATATTTTGAATAAAATATCACATACTTATCATGGCTTTTATCACACCATTCTCCGGGTGAAGCCAGCTTTGAAACCGATCACTTACCTCATCAAAACTTACCCGGTGTGTTATGTAAAGCTGAGGCTTAGCCAGCCCACTTTTTATAGCATCCATCACATATTCAAAGTCAGCACGCAGAGCGTTTCGGCTACTCATTAAAGTAGCTTCGCGCTTATGAAATTCAGGATGGCTGAAATGAAAATCTTCCTTTTGTAAACCCACTAAAATATACCTGCCGCCATGCGCTAAATACTGTATGCCACCGTTGATAGCGTTCAAATTTCCAGTGGCATCTATTACCACAGTTGCACCGTCTCCATTGGTAATATCTTTCACACGCTCAGTTGCATTTTCAGTGGCTACATTAATCGTATGACCGACAGACAGCCTGTCTTTACAAAATTGAAGACGGTTTTGATTAATGTCAAGAGCAATTATATTACCGCCTGCAATGTGGGCAAATTCCATAGTTGCTAATCCTATGGGGCCTGCTCCTATAACAACTATAAATTCTTCCGGTTCTAAAGAAGCTTTGCGAATAGCATGTGCGCCGATGGCTAAGGGTTCTACCAAAGCCAGCTCATCAAAAGCCAGTCCTTCACCGTGCAACAATTTACCTGATGGCACACTCACATACTCGCTCATACCACCGTCAATGTGCACTCCGAATACCCTTATGCTTACACAACAGTTGGGCTTTCCACGACGGCAGGCAATACAATGTCCACAGTTAAAATAAGGAATAAAAGAGACTGGTTCGCCTTGTAAATATCCAGGTGCATCATCTGCGTCAATTAATGTTCCCGACAACTCATGTCCGAGGATTCGCGGGTAAGAAAAAAATGGCTGCGTGCCTTCAAAAGCATGAAGGTCGGTGCCGCAGATACCAATGTTTTTTATTTTGATGATTGCATTTCCTTTTTGAAGAACCGGCATTTTACGAGTGCCATATTCAAAGAAGCCGGGCGATGTGCAAACGAGTGTTTTCATGCATAATTATTTATTCTTCCAAACCATAGAACGAGACGGCATTGTTACCCCAAAACATCCTTTTTTCATCATCCGAAAAAGAAGCGGTATAATCTTTCATTATATCTACCCAAAGCTTATAGGAAGTGGCTAACAAACACACCGGCCAATCGGAACCAAACATAACTCTTCCCGGACCGAAAGTCTCCCACACCACATCGAGATAAGGTTTAAGATCATCCGGCTGCCAGGCTTTCCAATCGGCTTCTGTAACCAAGCCGGATACTTTGCACCACACATTTGAGTGCTGCGCAACATGTCTTATTTCGTTTGCCCAACTTTCATTTTTACCCGTCTTTATGTCCGGCTTTGCAAGATGGTCAATCACGAACTTTTGCTCCAGATGTTGTTGCAGAAATTGAGGAATATAGCGCAATTGGTCTGGGTAAATAAGAATATCGTAAGTAAAGCCAAACGGCTTCAGGCGGCGGATACCATTCATGAATGATGACGTGAGCATCAACGCTCTGTCTGTCTCTCCTTGCAGCACGTGGCGAAAGCCTTTTATCTTCTTTTCGGCCGCATAAAAAGACAAGCGCTCTTCAAGATTACCGGCTTGCAGATCGACCCAACCTACAATGCCTTTAATGAAAGTATTTTCATTGGCAAGAGACAGTAAAAATGTGTTCTGTTCTTCCGATTGGTCTGCCTGAACGGCTATACATCCATCTATGCCTTCGCGTTGTAGTTCAGGCAGCAAATCTCCTGGCAAAAAGTTTTTGCGAATGACATCCATATCATCCGTTATCCAGCTATCTCTTAAAGGGTCAAACTTCCAGAAGTGCTGGTGTGCATCAATCGTCATAATGCTATCGTTATCATTAAAATCATGGCTTACCGTAATAAGCTTATTCTTTACTTTACATCTTAACGGTTGGCTTCTAATAATGAAGTGAGGGGAAAGGTAAAACTTAAAACAAAAGAGCCTGTCTGATTTTGGTTTCTGTTCTTTTTTGAAACATTCTTGAAACAATTTTGTTCTTAATTGTATAGATAACACTTATTTTTAAACCCTGTATCAATTCATTGCTTGACAAAATTTTGGCTTCTTATGAAATGCTTACGCTTACCATTATTAATCACAATCGTTATTATGACGAGTGCTTCTGCACACAGTCAGACAACTACAATTACACTTCATGCTGATTCTGCAAAACAGACGATCAATAAGAACATCTATGGTCATTTTGCTGAGCATCTCGGCCATTGTATTTACGGTGGTTTTTACGTAGGCGATACGAGCCATATCCCAAACACCAACGGTGTTCGCAATGATATTATCGCTGCTTTGAGAAAGCTTAAAATACCCAACCTCAGGTGGCCTGGCGGATGCTTTGCCGACACCTATCATTGGAAAGATGGCATTGGACCCAAGGATAAACGCCCAACGATGGTAAATAAATGGTGGGGCGGCGTTACGGAAGACAACAGCTTTGGTACGCACGACTTTTTGAACATGTGCCAACTACTCGGTGCCGAACCTTATATCTCGGGCAATGTAGGCAGCGGCACTGTGCAAGAACTTGCCGATTGGGTGCAGTATGTAAACTTTGATGGCGTCAGCCCCATGAGCAATTTAAGACGGCAGAATGGGCAGGATAAACCCTGGCACGTAAAATATTGGGGTTGTGGCAACGAAGCCTGGGGTTGTGGCGGAGATATGCGAGCTGATTATTATGCCAACGAGTTTCGCAAGTATTCGGTGTTTATGACTGACTATGATGGCGACATGATGAAGATTGCTTCCGGTGCCAACTCGGCGGATTATAACTGGACGGAAACACTAATGAAAAACCTATCTCTCAGTTCTGTGGGCGGGCTAGCCTTGCATCATTATTCTGTGCTCGATTGGAATCACAAGGGTGCTGCTGCTGATTTTACCGAAGACCAGTATTTTCATATCATGAAGAATGCATTGTTCATGGACACGCTGGTAACAAAGCATTCCGCCATCATGGACAAATATGATCCCGGAAAAAAGGTAGCGCTTGTTGTGGATGAATGGGGCGGTTGGTATGATGTAGAACCTAATACCAACCCCGGATTTTTGTTTCAGCAAAATACTATGCGCGATGCCATGATAGCAGGTGTTACACTCAACATTTTTAACAACCACAGCGACAGGGTGCGTATGGCTTGCCTGGCGCAATGTATAAATGTGTTGCAGGCAGTGATTTTAACCAATAAAGAGAAGATGATTCTTACACCAACCTATCATGTAATGGAGATGTACAACGTGCATCAGGATGCCAAGCTGCTGCCCGTAACAGTACAGACAAACGACTATACATATAATGGCGAGAAGCTTCCTGAAGTGTCTTGTTCTGCCTCAAAAGATTCGCTGGGCATTACTCATATTTCGCTTGTAAACATCGACTCGAAACAAACACAAACGATAAGGATAACGATAAATGGCGCGAAGTATAGTAACGTAAAAGGTAGAATACTAACATCTGCCAAACTACAGGACGATAATACATTTGACAGTCCTGATAAGATAAAGCCACAACCCTTTACAGGCACGGTTTTGAAGGGAAACGAACTCAGTTTAAAAATGCCGCCGTTCTCTGTTGTAGTGCTGGAGTTGAAATAACTTTCTTACGACAGCATCCGGTCCAAATGTGTGTAGCCGCCATCTACAAAAAGGAGTTGTCCGGTCGTGTGCGAAGACCGTTCGCTGAGCAGGAACACAACAGTCGCAGCTATCTCATCGGGTTGTGTAAAACGGTTGCCAAACGGTATATGAGAATGGATACGTTTCAATTTTTCTTCAGCATCTGGCTGTTGCTCTAACCAGCTTGAATATTGCGGCGTATCTACCTCAGCAGGTATCACCGCATTCACACGAATATGATAGGGTAACAATTCAACCGCCCACTCGCGTGTCAATGCATTGATACCGCCTTTGCTGGCAGCATAACCCGATGCTTTCCCCTGCCCCGTAACCGATACTTTAGAGCCGATATTTACGATACTTCCTTGGGTTGTTTTCAGGTGAGGCAAAGTATAATGAGCCATTGTGTAGTAATGAACCAAATTAGTTTGCAAAGATTGCTGAAAGCAGGTCACAGAGCCTTGTTCAAGACCTACACCATCGTTGGTGCCAGCATTGTTTACCAACCCGTCTATGCGGTTGTATTTTGCAACCGTTGTATCGATCAGCTGTTTACAGCTCTCCTCACTTGTCAGCTCAGTTTCTATAGCTATTGCCTTTTGGTTAAAGTTTCTGATTTCTGTAGCTAGGGCTTCGCTTCTCTCCCTGCTTTTATCGGCAATCACTACAACGCCACCTTCGGATGCAATGCACTTACAGATTGCAGCACCAATGCCACTGGCACCGCCCGTAACAATATAAACTTTGCCCTGCAAATTCAGATTCATACGCTGTCTTTTGATAATTCAAAAACAGGCGACATCAGCACCCACTTTTCTTCATGTTTTGCCCAAGGCAATGACTGCTGATATTGCCACATCAGCGCTTCCCATTGCTGCACGTATGTGTTTGCAGTATCGGCTTCTGCCTTTTTAGTAAAATCAAATGAATCGTTCACTTCCATCACCATGCATAAGCGGTTGCCGGTGCGATAAATTTCCATTGCTTCAATACCAGCTTCGCGAATGCTTTTGAGAATCTCTCCTGGCACCTGCCGGTGATGCTCTTCGTACGCCGATATTAATTGCTCATCTTCCTTTAAATCAAGTGCAAGGCAATATCGTTTCATGATTGCATGTTTACTCAATAAATTATCAGCTGGTAATGGCAATGCATGAGGTATTGTAATCAAGTATCAACCACTCGCTACTCGCCCCAGGCTTTCGCTACTTGCCGCGATGATCCTAACCCATCAATGCCCAGTTCTATTACATCGCCAGGCTTTAGATACACCGGTTCGGGCTTCATGCCTAACGCAACGCCTGCAGGCGTTCCGGTGGTAATAATATCGCCGGGTAGCAATGTCATAAACTGGCTGACATAAGACACAAGATAAGGCGCTTTAAAAATCATATTCCGGGTGTTACCATCCTGCATCATCTTTCCATTTACACTTAACCATAAGCGCAGGTTGTTAACATCTGTAAATTCATCCGGCGTAGCTATCCATGGACCAATGGGTGCAAAAGTGTCGCAGCTTTTCCCTTTTACCCATTGCCCGCCACGCTCTAATTGAAAATGCCGTTCGCTGTAATCGTTATGCAATACATAGCCGCCAATATACCGATGCGCTTCACTTTCTTCTATGTAAGCAGCTTTCTTTCCAATGACGATAGCAAGCTCCACTTCCCAGTCCGTTTTTGTACTGTTTTTTGGAATGACGAGATCATCATTCGGACCAACAATAGCTGTAGTAGATTTAAAAAAAAGAATCGGTTCAGCAGGAGCTTTCATGTTGCTTTCATCTGCATGATCGGTATAGTTCAGCCCGATGCAGACAATCTTGGAAGGCTTTGCCAGCGGGCATCCCAGCCGTGTCGATGCATCTACTTCTTTACATTCGTGCTGGTGATTAGTAAGCCATTCTTTTAATCTACTAACACCATCGTTTGCAAAAAAGTCTTCCGTATAATCTTCACCCAAAAGAGACACATCCAGTCTTAGATTATCATCAGTTTGAATACCCGGTCTTTCTTTATTTTTTTCACCAAAACGAATGAGCTTCATAGAAACAATTAAGAAGTAAAAATAGAATAAAGCGTTGAGTTGCCAACAGCCTTTCAAGCGAATAGGTTTATAAGGAAATCTATTGTAAACATGATGACAACTATGATAAAGAAAGCCGTTTTGTAAACATTCTAATCTTGCTTACTTCCTGATAAATCGCAGCTTATTTCCCACTTCTTTTAGCCACGTTCTTGCCATTAGCTCATGCCCGGCAGGCATAGGATGGATGCCATCCCAAATCCAGTATTCGGCAGGCGCTTTCTTCAAAGCATTCGTAAACGCATCCTGAAACGGAACGTAAACAGCATTCATTTCAGTAGCTAATTTTTTTACAATCACTTGCCGGCTGCTCACCTCTTTTTTATAGTCTTTCCATTGGTCTTTTATCTTGCCAACCGGTAAAGCAAACGGCTCGCACAACACCCATTGCGTTTGTAGCAGCTGTTGTTGTGTTTGTTGTAATAAAGCCCTGTAATTGGCTTCGTAATGGGAAGCATCAAAATTATTATCACCGTTAATAAAGGCAGCTACATCATTAATACCGACAAGAAGGCTTACAACATTTGGCTTGATAGCTATTGTGTCATCGTTCCATCGGGCAATAAGATCAGTGGTTTTGTTACCGCTGATACCACGGTTAACAAAGTGCAAGTCTTTATTTGGAAACTCATACCATAAACGGCTGGAGATAAGATAAACATAGCCATGACCCATCAAGTGATTCCAATCGTTGTTACGGCTGCGGTTTCCATCCGTTATTGAATCGCCCTGAAATAAAAATGTATAGCCGTTGCCTTCATTAGTATCATTTGCCTCAGCCATGCCCGATAAAGTAAAAGCCAGCGGCGACATACTTAACAGTGCTGTTTTCTTTAAAAACTGACGACGCAGACTTTGCATACCAAGTATTCTATCTGTAAAAAAAGAAGACTCATTGACAAGCGAGACGGCTTGTCAATGAGTCATAGGTTAAAGCATTAGAGATATCGTTAAGGCATAATAATTCTTGACTTTCCAGCGCCATTAATCTCAACAAGCTCCAGATCAAAAATTAAATCTTTACCTGCCAGCTGATGGTTCGCATCCAACAGAACACTGTCCTCTTTTACTTCTGTAATTACCACCGGTATCACCTGGCCGGTATTGCTGCTCATGTTGAGTTGCATACCTACTTCAGGGTTCAGATCTGGCGGAAACTGATCTTTAGGGAACTCCATAATTAAGTGTTCCAGCGTTTCTCCATATGCTTCTGCTGCGGGTATATGAATGGTTTTTTTATCACCGATACTCATGTCCTTCACACCTGCATCGAAGCCAGGAATTACCATACCACCGCCGACTTTAAACTCAAGCGGGGCGCGGCCTTCACTGCTGTCGAACACGGTTCCATCGGCTAAGCGACCTTTGTAATGAATCTTAATGGTATCGCCGTTTTTTACCTGTTGCATAACTTTATTTTTTGTTTAAAGGCGCGAAAGATAATCTTAATTACATTCACAGAGTAATAGCAAAATGTTATATGAAAGTACTGATGACGGCGCTTCTCTTTTGTGGTGGATTAATAGCCTGTCGGGCGCAAAGAACAGATACTGTTGGAGAAGATAAATTTATTTTGCCGGGCGCCTATCGTCTACCCGTTTACTTGCCTTTACTAAAAGACAAAAGAGTAGCTGTTTTTGCCAATCACACCTCACTTATCGGCAACACGCACCTGGTAGATACATTGCAGAAAAGAGGCGTAAACATTGTAAAGATTTTTGCACCTGAGCATGGCTTCAGAGGCAGCGCCGATGCAGGAGCCGGCATTGGCAACGATACGGATAAAAACACCAGTATTCCTATTATTTCTTTATACGGAAAAAAGGTAAAACCAACCACCGATGATCTGAAAGATATAGATGTGCTCCTCTTCGATATTCAGGATGTTGGCGTTCGGTTTTATACCTATATCGCCTCGCTGCAATACTGTATGGAAGCGGCTTTTGAGAACAGTAAACCGATGATGATATTAGACCGCCCCAACCCCAATGGCTTCTATGTTGATGGTCCGGTGCTGGACACAAATTACAGGAGCTTTGTGGGTATGCAGCCCGTTCCTGTTGTATACGGAATGACGATTGGCGAATATGCAATGATGATTGCCGGCGAGCATTGGTTGTCAACCGAAGCGGCTAATAAAAAATACGAATGGTATCAAACATCGGCGCAGAACTCTAATGACACGCCGTTTCATTTTTTAGTTATAAAATGCGCCGGTTATACGCATAAAAAAAAATACACATTGCCAGTTCCTCCATCGCCCAATTTACCTGACATGCAGTCGGTTTATTGGTATCCCTCAACCTGCTATTTCGAAGGCACTACGCTGAGCGAAGGGCGCGGAACAGAACACCCGTTTACTATCTTCGGTCATCCTTCGCTGCCCGATAGTTTATATGCATTCACACCGCATAGCAATGCAGGCGCAACCTCGCCAAAATGGAAAGACACTCAATGCTACGGTTGGAATATTACAAATGAGAAAACGAAGCCGCAATTACAATTACAATGGCTGCTACAGGCGTTCGCTGTGTTCCCTCAGAAAGACAGTTTCTTTATTGCCTCGAAAAGCAAACAACCCAAAGATTATTTCTTTACAAAACTGGCAGGAAGCCCAATCCTTATTCAACAAATGAAAGAGGGAAAGAAAGAAGCTGAAATCCGCGCCAGCTGGCAATCTCAGCTTGATGTATTCAAGCAAATCAGGAAGAAATACTTATTGTACGAAGACTTTTAATGTAAGTGCAGTGAAAGATAAACTGCTTACTAAAACATCTTACAAACACAGCGTAATATTCTTTGTCTTTATGTCTTTTCCGTTCAAAAATCCGAAGCCTTAGCTTTGCTTAATGAACTATCAGGACATACGTATTGTTTTCATGGGAACGCCCGAATTTGCTGTAGCTTCTTTAGACATTCTGGTAAAAAATAACTGCAATATTGTTGGCGTAATCACTGCACCGGACAAGCCTTCGGGCAGAGGCATGAAGCTGACAGAAAGCGCCGTAAAAAAGTATGCAGTTGAACATAACTTACGAATCTTGCAACCTGAAAAATTAAAGAATGAGGCTTTCATAGATGAGCTTAGAAGCCTAAAAGCCGACCTGCAGATTGTTGTTGCTTTCCGCATGTTGCCCGAAATCGTTTGGAACATGCCGCCAATGGGAACGCTGAATGTGCATGGCTCTCTCTTACCCGATTATCGCGGCGCAGCACCTATCAATTGGGCCATCATCAATGGCGAAGAACAAACAGGTGTTACCACCTTTAAATTGCAGCATGAAATAGATACAGGAAATATTTTATTGCAACAAATCATTCCTATCAAAGACGATGAAACTGCCGGCGAATTACACGATGAAATGAAAGAAGCAGGTGCTCATTTATTACTAAAAACGATTGAAGGTTTAGCCGATGGAAAACTTACTGAAGTTCCTCAATTGCGCGTTATAAATAACACATCAACCATAAAGCACGCACCTAAAATATTTACCCAAACTTGTGAGATAGACTGGAGCAAAAGTGTGGATGAAATATACAACCTTATCCGTGGCTTATCTCCTTATCCAACTGCTTTTACTTACCTGCAAAACAAGATGCTGAAAATATACAGCAGCCATAAAGAATATACTGACCACACTTATGCAAACGGATCCTATCAAACCGATGGAAAAACCTTTCTCAAATTCGCCTGCGGCAAGGGGTTTATCCAAGTAACGGATATACAAATGGAAGGAAAAAAGCGGATGAAAACCGAAGATTTTTTAAGAGGATTCAGGATAGATATTTAACCCCGAATTGCAGCAAACCAGAATATTTTACATCTCCGGGTTCAGAAAAATCATTCATAATAACTCACTTTCAAATCAAATTTTTGATCGGCAATTCCCAATGCCGCCGCCGCTGCTGTGCTGATGCGGAAGCTTAGTCCATCGTTCTCTTTCATATCACCTAAACTCCAAAGCACTTTGGCATAAAGTTCATTCTTACCATTCCTGATTTTTACGATCGAGCCGGTTGGCGCATCGTTCATCAGGATGTAGTATTTCTTATCTGCCCAACCACTTGCCGACTTGAAAGTCATAGCTGATCCGCTTTTGATTTGTTCATTTTTTGGCTGCCCATCTTTTCCATATAAGGAAGCAAAAAACCCTTCTTTCGGCGCATCAGATGTAGAAGGATAATTGTTCGATTGGGTATTATTATCACTTGTTGCAGGAGCTTTATTTACTGGCGCAGAAACAGCAGGCTGCGAGACAACTTCTTTCTGTACCGGTGTATTATTAGCAGTCGTAGTTGTAGTCGTTACATTATCTTTTACCGATGCTGATGGCTTAGGTTCTTTTGCTGCCGGTTGCGAAGACGATGGCGATGCACTAACAGATTGCTCTGCCCTGGTTTTAGCAGGTGGCACTGAAGAAGATGATGGTGAGCCGTCGGTCAACACCAGTGTCTGTCCTACTTTCACACTTCCATCTTTCAGGTTGTTCAATGTTATCAGTTTGTCAAGCGGCACTTTATATACCTGGCTGATGTGGTATAACGTTTCGCCGGTAGCTACCACATGTGTCTTTGGTGTGGAAGAAGCTTGCGTTGTTGCCGGAGTTTCAGCAGCCGGTTCGCGGGCAACGGTAGTACCGCTGGCCGGAATTTTAATCTTATCACCGGTATGAAGCTGGCTCTGCGCATTCATACCATTCATGCGCATAATGTCGCCAACTGTTGTATGGTAATTTTTAGCCAGCATGCTAAGCGTTTCTCCCTGTGCAAGCGTGTGCATGCTGTAAGCCAACTGGGCATTGGTTTTCAGAAAAAATAAAAAAATAAAAATCAATAGCGTATAGCAACGGATAGTCCGGTTCATAACATTAAAAATTAAGTAAGTAGCCGGCGTAAAATTAATTTTTTAAGATTCGCCAGTCTGTTGGGTAATAGTTATTTATCCGGTTGGGCAAAACTTTCAGCCAGCCCAGCCGGATTCCACAATACAATGCAAGATGCCATCCTTTTTCTAAAGAAGAAGTAGCAATGCCTATTTCTTTTTTTTGTAAAAATAGTATCGCCTGTTCCCTGGTCAGGTCGATAGCAGGCAATGAGGCATTGGCAAGGTTGCTAACAGCTAAAGCGTGGTGGGGAATTACATATTTCCCCTTGATTTCACCTAACACTATGCCTGCCTGTTTGATGTATAAAGCTCTTTGTAATAAACCGAGATAATTGTGCATCAACTCAGGTATTGCAATGACGAATTCCTTTTGTTGTAACAGAAACAAAGGTTCGGAATAATTAAACCATGATTGCCAAGTTACTCCTTCCTTTTTGGTTAGTAAAGACATAGATTGATGAAAGGAAGGAGGAAAATAATTGCCTTCGTTTTTACGGAACGCCGAAATAAAAAATCCTTCGCCGGCAAGCTTGTCAGGGTAAAAACGATAGCCGTAAGCCTTATGTTTTTCTGATTGTGTTTCTATAATATTCCATTCTTCATTTAGTTGTATCCTTACAGATGACAACTGATAGTTCTCCATCATCAAATCTATTATCTTTTCATCTTCTTCTACAGAGTAAGAACAGGTAGAATAAATAAGAACTCCATTTTGCTGAAGACAAGTATAAGCATCGGCTACAATCCTTTGCTGGCGAAGGCTGCAGAGAGTTACGGCTTCTTCGCTCCATTCATTGATTGCTTCTTTGTCTTTTCTAAACAGACCGCTTCCACTGCAAGGCGCATCTATCAGCAGCACATCAAAAAATCCATCCAGTTTCTGAAAATGTGAAGGGTCGTTATTGGTAACAACTACATTTTCATTTCCCCATTTTGTAATGTTTTCAGAGAGTACGTTTACCCGGCTTTTGATCACCTCGTTTGCCACCACCAAACCATCTTTAAAATAAGAAGACAGCAAGGTGCTTTTGCCTCCCGGGGCAGCGCATAAGTCAAGCACTGTTTTATTTTTGGTATCACTCCCAATAGTTTGTTTCAATATTTCCAACAAAAACATACTGCTCGCTTCCTGCACATAATAGAGTCCGGCGTGAAACAACGGATCGAAGGTAAAGGAAGGGCGCTCTTGTAAGTAATAAGCAGCTTCGCACCAAGGAACAGGATGGCTAATAGGTAATTGAACAGAGTTAATAGAATGATATTGGTGGAGTATTGAAAATTTAATGGGTTGAAAACGGATGGAAGTGATGGCTTGTTCTTCATGCGCTTTTACGAACGCAACTTGTTTAAAGCCGGGTGCAGCAGATAAAGACTGAAGCAGTTGCTGTGGAAGTAGGGTTGACAATTCAAAACCGTTTACGTTACAAAAACCAATACTGCTCATACTTCTCCGCTTCGCTCAAAGGCTTTTCTACAAGCGATTGCGTAATCTTATTCAGTTCCTTGATTTTATCCTGAAAATTGCCTTCCAAACTATTGCGGATGATGTTCAGATTATCCATTAATTCATCTATTTCGTTGGGCATCATTTCCGAAAACATTTCCTTCAGCCGCTTAGCTAGCGTAGGCGATTTTCCGTTGGTAGAGATTGCCATTTTCAGGTTGCCTTTCGTTACAACAGAGCCTAAATAAAAATCGCAGAGATAGGGCTTGTCCGCTACGTTAATCAGCTTTCCCTTTGCCTTTGCATCGTTTCGAATAATGGTGCTCAGCGCAATGTCATTCACCGCAGCAATTACAATGTGGCAATCAGCCAGGCACGAAGGTTCATACGCACTTTGTATTACGTGTACATTGCTGTGCTGCGAAGCCAGTTGACTAAATTCTTTGCTGATGTCTTTCGCTATCACGCGCACTGTCGTTGCCGGCGAATTATTCAAAATCGCATTCAGCTTTTCAGCGCCCACATTGCCTGCGCCGATGAGCAATACCCGAAGTTCTTCAAGCTTTAAAAAAACGGGAAATAAATGGTTGGTTTCTTTCTGTTCTGCCATAATCAATTAGGTAAAGACTATAAAATTTGTGCCCTAAGTCTGCATCAGCCCTCTTCTATACAATCGCCTCGCGCATTACAAAATCGCCAAACGGTTCATCTGCCAATCGCTGGCCGGCATACCGGCCAAACAACACATCCAGTTCACTCAGTATTTCGTCTTCGTTCAGGTTTTCTTTGTATAGTTTGTTCAGACGATAACCTGCCACATCGCTACCAAGCAACATATTGTAGCGACCATAGTTCGTTCCTACAAAACCAATCTCCGAAATATACGGACGCGCACAACCGTTGGGACAGCCCGTCATGCGGATGATAATCGCTTCGTCAGCAATATCATGCTTCTGTTGCAGCTCATCAATTTTATCTATGAGTTTTGGAAGATAACGTTGCCCTTCGGCAAGAGCAAGCGGGCAAGTATTAAACGCTACACAAGCCATCGATTGTCTTCTCGTTAGCGATACCGCAGTTGTACTGAAAACAACATTGTATTTTTCTAAAATTGCATTTACAAAATCTTTGTCTTCGTTACTAACATCGCTAATGATGAGATTTTGGTTACATGTAAACCGGAAAGCAGCTTTCCGGCTTTGTGCAATTTCCAAACAAGCCGTCTTCAACAGCAATTCATTCTCATCTGCAATGCGCCCGTTTTCGATAAACGCCGTATAGTACCATTTGCCTTCGTGGTTCGCCTTCCAGCCATAATCATCACTTCTATCTTTAAAGCTGAAAGCCTTTGCCGGCGCCAGTTTGAATCCGATGCGGCTTTCCAGTTCTTCTTTGAAAGCATCTATACCCATCCTGTCAATCGTATACTTCAGTCTCGACAATTTCCGGTCGCTTCGATTGCCAAAATCCCGCTGAACTGTTACGACCTCATACACCACTTTTTCAATATCTTTCTTCTCCACATACCCTAGCACAGTGCCCAGCCGCGGATACGTTTCCGCATTGCCATGCGTCGTTCCTAAACCACCGCCCGCGCTTACGTTAAATCCAACCAGTTCATCATTCTCAACAATTGCTATTAGCCCCAGATCATTCGTAAAAACATCCACATCATTATAGGGTGGAATGGCAATGGCAATCTTGAATTTGCGCGGCAGGTAACGATCCTGGTACAATGGATCATCTTCCGTTTTCTCTACCAGTTTTTCATCGTCAAGCCATATTTCGTAATAAGCTCGTGTCTTTGGAAGCAGCAGCAAACTAATTTTATCTGCATATCCAAACACCTCTTCATGCACCGGCGATGCATTCGGATGCGCCGTCGCCGTTACATTCCGGTTCACATCGCCACAAGCCGCAATGCTGTCTAAATGAAACACATTAAATTCCTTTATCGTCGGCTTAATATGGTTCTTCAAAATACCATGCAACTGCACCGTTTGCCTCGAGGTAATCTTAATCACGCCCGTCGTATGCTCGCCCGTTACGTGGTGCAGCGCTTCCCACTGCTCCGCTGTCAAAAAACCACCTGGCAGCCTCAGCCGTATCATGAACGAATACAAGCGTTCCAGCTTCTTTTCAGCACGTTCTTCGCGCCGGTCGCGGTCGTCCTGCATGTACATTCCATGATGTTTCAGCAGCAACTGGTCGTCTTCACGTATCGCGCCTGTATGCTCATCCAGCAGGCTTTCTTTCAGCGTGCCGCGCAAGCCTTCACTATCTTTTTTTATCCGTTCCGATGGAGAGTCACTCATTGTTTTAGGTATCATCTGTCAGCTATAAGCTGGCAGTTTTTATTTATTGTCAGCTCTCAATTACAGGCTAACAGTTCTTTTTAAAATCAAATGAAATACAAACAGCCATTATGAACCAGACGACAGGAAATCCCAT
>CAZZZH010000056.1:0-19371 GCA_964658445.1 Ilyomonas sp. | reverse complement strand
TTTTTATGATTTCATTTTTCTTGGTTGTACTTTCTGGCTTTGCACAACCAATATAAAATGCTGAAAGTATGTGAGTAAAAAGGAATTGGAGAAGATAGAAAGGCCTATAGACAAGCTGATGCGAAAACAATGAACATGTGTAAGTTTTTGTATTGGCGCTGGTTCTAGAAATTTGCGTATTTGCATTGTTGTTGATTATAAGCGAGTTAAGAGGACATGCGCGGATTTGGAGAAGTGAAAAGTTGCGTCTATTTTTGAGTTGGCGGTAATACTTTAGAATGACACAGATTCAATTTTATGACTGGACTTTCCTTATTGACAAAACTCTAACTACAGACATTTATTTATCGGTTAATGAAAGCGGGGCGGACAAATGCGACTGTTCTTTCTGCAAAAACTATATTGCCAGACGACCTAAATTGTTTGACACACAACTCCTCAGTTTCTTTAATGATTTAGGTATTGACAGTACCAAAGAATATGAAGTCTGCTATTTAAACAGAGAAAGTAACGGACTTCATTTGTACACAACCTGGTTTGATTTTGTCGGACAAATTCTTGATGAACCAGATCTAAGAGTTCAATTACCGAATGGTAAGTTCACAAAAGAGAGTTACAGTATAAATTCAAACTTATCAATATCATTTGCAGAGACAAGCAAACCGGCAAATAGCTTTTTTAACGAAATTGACAAAATAGTCCAGATGACTTTCATATTGACAATTCCTTGGACAGTTAGCGATGAAGAACCTCAGTAGTACTGCTGCTAACATGATGCTTGCTGCCATAGTGACTGATGCAAGGCATTCAACTGTATCTTTTTTATCATCTTTATCTCTACATTTGAGCTGATGGTTCGCTATGTCCGCTACGGACAGCAAGCAGCGAGCCGTTAGCCGTAATTTTTAAAGAATTTGATTGTGATAAAATATCTTATTATCATCGCCCTGCTACTTACGACGCAAGTTGCTAGATGTCAATCTCCATTCGCAAAAGAAAATATTGAATGGATTAATTTTCAATGGAACGATCCAAAAGATAAAGATGCGATTTTCTTACAATCGAGATTAGATACTTTGGATTATAACTTCAACTGGCAGTTAGACACCGGCTCACCTTACACTTTCATTAATGGCGCCACCTGGGATATTTTCAATCAAAAATTTAATGTGTTGAACGCAATGGCTAAAAAAGCGGACACAGCCAAAATGGGAAACTATTACAGAGTATTTAATACACCTTTCACTTTCTATAACAAAAAGTTCCTTAGAGATACGATACTAAAAAATGATAAAATGGGTGGTGGATTTCCTGCTGACTACCTGGATAAATATAGGGGTTATGGATTTCAGATGGGAACGATTGGATTAGACATGTTTCGGAATAGTGTATTGATATTAGACTTTAAAAATAATAAGATAGGATATGCAAAAAGTTTATCAAATTCATTTTATACCAGAAACGTACACACAAGTATTTTCAATTTTTACAAAAATCGAATCATTGTTCCTGTTACCATTGGCGACGCAATTTTCCCATTCATGTATGATTGTGGAGCAAGTATGTTCACTCTCCAAACGACGCCCAGGAATTCAGAAACTTTTTCGCCCACTCTTTATTCTGATACCTTATTTGGTATAAATAATGGAGAAACTGGCATAGTTCATAATGTCCTTGGCGGTAAAATAAAAAAACAAGTGAAGATTCTGGGAACCGTTTATCAGGATATGACAGTGTATGTTGAAAATGGCGAGTCAGATATTTTTGATGAGGCTAAAGTGGCGGGTATCATTGGTAACAAACTATTTTTAGATCACATTATCATAATTGATTTTAAAAAAAAGAAATTTACTCAGGTTGAATAATACTCCTGCTAACAAAAGGTTTGCCGCGAGGCCGGCTGACGTATCGCCCTTGAACATCTGCAATTCTATTTATCTTTAGTAAGTCATTCGGCTGATGTTACAAACTGCCAGCACAGCAGAAAGCCGGAGCCTTTGCCTGTAATGCTATGACAAATCAACAAAACACATTTGAACTTCAAAAAGGTGACATTACTAAAGTGACTGTTGACGCAATTGTAAATGCAGCAAACTCTTCTTTGTTAGGTGGCGGCGGAGTTGACGGCGCTATTCATAGAGCAGGTGGACAAGCCATTTTAGAAGACTGCAGGAAAGTTGTTGCAAGACAAGGCGGTTGTAAGGTTGGACAAGCCGTAATTACTACTGCTGGAAAACTACCTTCAAAATTTGTAATTCATACTGTAGGACCGGTTTGGAATGGCGGACAAAAAGACGAAAAGCAAAAGCTGGCAGACTGTTACCGAAACTCTTTACAACTTGCGGTGGACAATAATTGCAAGACGATTGCTTTTCCTAATATCAGCACCGGAATTTACAGGTTTCCAAAGAATGAAGCTGCAAAAATTGCAGTACAGACAGTAAAAAGCTTTGTGTCCATATCTGACAAAATTGAAAAGGTAGTTTTCGTTTGCTTCGACGAAGACAACTATATTTTTATGAAGCAGGAACTTGATTTGTAACAAATAAAAAGCAGGCGCTACAGGCAACAGTGTGTTTATAAAATTGTGGCGGGACGTTAAGCTTTCGGCTTTAAATCACTATTTTGCTTTTGTGGTTAATTGAAACTGACGTTTTTTGAATGCCACAACTTCGTAAACACTTTACCGTTGGCTGCTATTTTCAGACAACACTACATTCGCAGAAACAGTTTAGTTACATGTCATTTATCGTGCGTTTAAATTCATTGCAAATGATTCAAAATTCAGCAATATTTTTTTAATAATCTTCGACGCGACATAATGCAAAAACTTTTTAATCCGGATTTTGCATTACACAATAAAGCTTACGTTGAAGCAAACAGAAAGCATTACATATTTTAAATCTTACATTTACTATCAAAATCTCTTGTATGAATTTAATTGAAGAAATGCAAAAAGTCTCTGGTCGTTCACCAGTAGAAAAAGTTGATCCTAATACACAAAAACCTAAAGATGAAGAAAGTGGAACTCAAAATCTTTTGCCACAAGCAGTAATACCGATTGCTCTATTGGGCTTATACCATTTTTCAAAGGTTGAAGAAAATGCAGAAGAGCTTGTTCTTAAAAACAAAGATGAAAATTACAACTGGAAAAACAGGTTATATGGGAATCATTCCGATGAGGTGGCGCAGCATATAGCTGACTATACACATACTACGAAAGAATTTGCTGGACAAGCCTTAAATCATGCAACTAATTTAGCGATAGAGATTGTAAATGATGCTCTCGGCAATAAAGCCACAGGAAAAAATATAGCTCATATTTTTAGAGATAACCGCAGTAACATTTTAGAGCATTTACCGGCAACATTAGGTGTTGGTTCTATTGTTGGCGATACAACGATAGATGATAATACGAATAAAATGGAAGGTCCTATGTCTAATATTGTGCATTTGTTTGAAAAGATATTTTCAAGTTACCAATAATTAAATACGCTCGGTTTTTGGTTGACACTTTACTTGAAATAACCCAAATAGGTCAATTGTGACAATTAAAAACAGCAACCAACAAAAGTATTTGCAAAAGCAGGGCTTACCAATGTAACATTAGCTATGTGCAAGCATCAGCAGCCGTTCGGGATGGACGTTCAATGTTCAGATGTAGTTTATAAATTCAACAATATATTTTCAAACAAGTATTTGTGCCCGGCTGGACAATCAATGAATTTCCGCCTTCGCAAATACTCGAACGTTAGCGGCAATGCGATTAGTGAACCGGCAGACATCAATAGTCAGACAAGAAAATGAAAGACAACGACACAAGACGACTTTCACGGTTAACTGCAATTCTAATGAAACTGCAAACAAAGCGACGGATTACTTCAACAAGTCTTGCGGAGAAATTTGGTGTTAGTATCAGGACAATTTATAGAGATATAAAAGCATTGCAACATGCAGGGATCCCCATATTAATCGAAGAGGGAAAAGGATATACACTGATGGAAGGATACAAAATTCCGCCTATCATGTTTTCCGAAAGCGAAGCCAACGCATTAATTACCGTTGAGCAACTCGTATTAAAAAACCATGATAGTTCTCTTATCAAGGAATATACTGAAGCGATCAATAAGATAAGAGCCGTTTTGCTATATTCAACAAAAGAAAAGGCAGAATTGTTATCAAACCGCATTGCTGTTAGCCCTGCCATTCGGAAGGCAAACACAAGTAACTCACTGACATTAATTCAACATGCATTGACAACGTTTAACTTGTTAAAAATTATTTACAGGTCGGAACAAAAGGGTGAGATAACAGAACGGCGCATAGAACCTTTTGCCTTGTATTATAGTATGCAGGAGAGTTGGACAGTTATTGCGTATTGTAGATTGCGGAAGGACTACAGAATGTTTCGGTTGGACAGAATTCTAAAAATTGAACCGCTTGAAGTACGTTTTAAGCCTCACAAGCTGACACTTCAGGAGTACTTAATGGCAAAAGAGAAAATGTTTATCACCCCTGACATACCCTTGTCATAAAGCCATGATTTCTTTGTACAAACAAAAAGACAAGTCATGAATTTAGTATCAGTTCGTATTATCACAGAAAACGTTAAAAGATTGGTTCAATTCTACGAGCAGGTAACCAGCTTGCCTGTCGTGCAATACACTCCTGATTTCGCTGAGTTGCAGACCCCATCCGCAACGTTAGCAATCGGCAGCACCCATACATTGCACTTTTTCGGCGGAGAAGAAGTGGCAAAGGCATCTCAAAACCGGACAGCTATCATTGAGTTTAGAGTGGATAATGTAGAACAAGATTATGAACGGTTAACAGATTTACTTCAAACGCGTCTTGTGCAGAAACCGACAATTATGCCTTGGGGTAACAAGTCGCTCTTATTCCGTGACCCGGATGGCAATCTCGTAAATTTTTTTACACCCGTTACACCAGAAGCAATAGAGATGTTTGACGGCAAAAAATAAGCACTGCCGCTAACAGGATGTTTATGAAATTGTGGTTCGACGTCAAGCATTCGACTATAAATTGCTATTTTACTTTTGTGGTTAATTGCAACCGGCGTTTTTCAAATGCCACAACTTCATAAACACTTTACCGTTGTAGGCAAGCTTTGTGTAGCACCCAAAGTAATTAAACCGACAAAAAAGTTGACAATACAACCATTCATTGAATATTTCAAAAACTATCTTCCTTAAACGACGAAGAAATAAACCTGCTATCTTCAAGAGTAACACAACGACAGATAAAACGCAGACAAATGATTTTATAGGAGGGCTTTGTTTGCAAACATTACACATTTGTGGAGAAAGGTTGCTTTAAAAGGTACGGAACACAATTTGAGGTTTGCAGCAGAAAATGACTGGGTTGCCGACTTGGAAAGTTTTTATTCCGAAAAACCAAGCAGGCTGTTTATAGAAGCAATTGAACCTTCAGCCATTCTGCAAATTGAAAAAAAGACTTGTTTTATCTGTTTATTCTAGTACCAAAGTTTGACCGAAATTTCCGAGTGATTGTGGAAGAAAAATTTATTGAACTTCAAAACCGTTTATTACAAAATTTTAGTTCTAAGGCACATCAACGATATTTAGATTTTATAGAACAATATCGAGAACTTGCGCTAAGGTTGCCAAATACTCAAATAGCTTCCTACCTTGGCATTACGCCTGAATTTTTGAATAAAATAAAGGGAAAAAGTCATCAAAATAGTATTTACTCTTAAACTATATTAAGACTATTTCTTAAGCTTGTTTATTGGCTGATAGAACAATCTCAATGCACCTTTGCATTGTAAAACAATTCAGTCTTACAATCTTATAAATAGAAAAATGGAAACAAAAACAGAGTTTTTTAAGCAGTTTTTACAATTTATAAACACGGCAGACGAAAATTTAGCTCAACAGTTAATAAGCCCAATAGCAAAATTTTATGTTCCTGGTCAGCCCGAACCGCTTCAAGGTCCAAAAGGCTATCTGATGATAATCGCCATGATGCGTAGTGGCTTTCCAGACATCCAATGGGCAATCGAAGATATGATAACAGAGAACGACAAAGTAGCCGTAAGGTTTATAATGAGAGGCAAACATCAAGGAACATTTTTTGGTGTACCTGCTACCGAAAAGCCAATTGAAGTTCAAGCTATGAATTTTTACCGCTTGGCTAACGACCAAATTATTGAGGAATTTGGACAACCTGATATGCTTGGACTACTAACGCAAATTGGAGCTGTACCAACTATGTAACATTTGTGGCAGTAGCGGGCTGACGAAAGCCTGCCGCTAACATAGCATTGGTGTTATAGGGGCTGACGAACATAGGCTAGACATTTTGTAATTCTATTTATCTTCGGTGCAAGCATTGGGCTGACAAGCCTTGATTGCCCCTACAACGCCAATGCTTCAACGATAACGGTCTTTGCAAAGCGACACCTCAAAAATTAATATGATTCTCGACCGAAAACATTTTGACATCAATAATAAATGTGCGATTGAAAAATTAATCATCAAGACACCATTAACACTTGGTGCAGTTTTTCAAAACGAAGCCTGTTTCACTTACCTTAAGCATGGGGAACTGTCTTTAACTTCTCCAACTGACAATCTATCTATTCAGGCAGAGGAAAGTGTTTTACTTAGATGTGGTTACTACTTCACAAACGCAATTCGGAAACTACCTGCCAAAACTTGTGAAATTTATGCTGTCCATTTGTATCCAGACATTTTGAAAGAATTATACAAAAACGAATTTCCAAATTTCATAAAAGGCGATGCTCATAAATCCTATATTCAGAAAATAGAAAAACAAAGTGTTATTGCCCATTTCATCCAAAGCCTTGATTTTTATTTTGAAAACCCAAACCTGGTTACAGATGATTTACTTAAATTAAAAATTAAAGAACTCATCCTGTTGCTTCTTCAAACAGACAATGCTGAAAATATTATCGCGTTGTTTTCTGATTTATTTAATCCTCGTCAAGCAAGTTTACATGAAGTAGTTCAGGCACATTTATTTTCTGCTGTTACCGTGAACGAATTAGCAACTTTGTCTGGTCGCAGTTTATCGGCATTTAAAAGAGATTTTGAAGTGCAGTTCAACAACACACCTGCAAATTATCTTAAAGAAAAAAAATTAGATAAGGCACTTGAATTAATACAGTCAACCAATTTGGCGATAAGTGAAATTTGTTACCAGGTTGGATTTAATGATACTTCCAATTTTACAAAAATCTTCAGACAAAAGTATAAGCAATCACCTTCCGGTTATCGTAAGAAATAATTGAACTGTACTTACCAGTATCTGGACTTTATAGCCATACTGTAATTTATTTTTAGTTGGACTTTTGCATCGCATTTGGCGAAATAAAAAATAACAACTACAAATGAACGAAAGTATATTAATAACAGGCGCAAATATTGGTCTTGGCAAGGAGACCGCAAGACAGTTAGCCTTGAAAGAAGAAACAAAAAAGATCATTCTTTTTTGCAGAAATCAAGCTAAAGCAGAGGCAGCAAAAAGAGACCTTGAAGAGCAAACAGGAAAAAAGATTTTTGAAATTATTATTGGGGATGTTTCGGATGCAAATTCTGTAAGGAAAGCTGTAGGAAAAATAAACGAGCCTATTGACGCAGTAATTTTAAATGCTGGTGGAATGATTGGGAAAACGGCTGCGAAACTTACGCCTTCCGGAATGAATGAATTAGCTGCTACCAATATTTTAGGTCATGTAATTTTAGTGGATGAATTAATAAAACATGATAAGTTGAAAAAAGCAGTATTGTATCCAAGTGCGGAAGCCGTGCCGGGCGTAAAGATGCTTGGCATGAAACCAGTGGCAATGAAAACTTCTTCTGTAGATGAGTTTGCTGCTGTTCTTGATGGAACCTATTTTGAGAATAAATTTGATGTGACGCAAGCATACGGATATGTAAAATATGCAGCAACCATGTGGATGTTATCCATGGCAAGAAAATATCCTGACATCAAATTTGTTGTTATGAGCCCGGGGAACACAAAGGGAACTTTGGCACCGGATAATTTGCCAGGACCAATGAAATTTATGTTGAAGTATTTGATGATGCCTGTTGTATTTCCATTGATAGGTGGAATGGTGCATTCGTTAGAAGTAGGTGCGAAACGCTTTGTAGATGGCATTTCGGATGATATATATAAAAGTGGGGTTTTTTATGCAAGTAAAGAAGGTAAATTATCAGGCGATGTGGTTGATCAGAGCACTTTTTACACTGATTTGAAAAATACTTCATTTCAAGATAACGCTGATAAAGCAATTCATCGTTTTATCAAATAAATATTACGAAATACAAGAAAGCAATCAACCGCTGATATTGGGTTTGGCGTTATTGAGCAGCCGGAAGTAGCATCAATATTTGTACTTCCATTTTGCTTTTGGTCCAGCTTGACAGAATTCTATTTGGCTTTTTGTTGTTATCTTCAACATCAGCTTTTCAATTGGGCTTCAGTTATAGGCTGACGGAATGCTAATTTCCGAACAACGCCAAGCCCTCAACGTTAGCGGAAATTTCAAGGACCAAGGACAATTCCATTTGAATGAGAATCGCAATTTTAATAATGTTCTTTTTTTTGCTCCAAATAACAAATTCATTTGGACAATCAAAGTTTGACAATTTGCCCTGGATAGGTTTTAATTGGGATTCTTCTGAAGTTAATGGACAGCACTTTGACAAAACCGCGATTTTAATTCCTTTAAAAATAGAAGGTGTTCCAAACAAATTTGTTGTTCAATTTGATCTAGGCGCCGACTTGACTATGTTTTATGGCAATACTCTAAAACCTTATTTAGATAAATACAAACTTTTAAGCAGTAAGGTAATCAATGAAGATGAATACCAATGGCTCACAAACACTACTATCTCGTTGAACAATGTTTTATTTAGAGGAAAAAAGATTTTTATACGGAAGGATTATGGAGACGAAATGACGGCAGACAGTGTTTTAACAAGCACAACAAAATTTATAGGAAGTATTGGTGCCGACTTTGTTCAAAACAGAATTTTAGTAATTGATTACAAAAAAAACAGATTATGTATTTTAGATAGCTTGCCTAAAAAGTTTGCCGGAAACATAAAATTTATCGCGTATAAATTCGACTCCAAAGGACGAGTTATACTACCGTTTGAGATTAATAATACAACAATGAATGCTATGTTTGACACCGGAAATAGCATGTTCGGTTTTACTTCAACTAAAGAAAATTGGAGTGAGCTTTGCGACACTTCAATTATTACAAAGTTTGAAAAACTAAATAGCTGGGGAAGAACTGTAGATGTTTGGGAATCGCCGTTAAAAGGCAGAGTGACAATTAGAGGCACAGGTATAAAAATAAATGCACCCAAACTTTCCTTTTTAAATCCAACCCCAGACGGAATGAATGAATTTTTCGCTCAATCAAAAATCAGTGGTTTAACGGGCAATGTTTTTTTTCTTGGCAAAAGCATTATAATTGACTTCAAAAACAAAAAGTTTGGAATGCTAAAATGAACCTGCCACTAACATTGCAGTGCCAAAATTACGGCTGGAGGTTGGAGCGTTCAACTATACATCACTATTTTGCTTCTGTGATTAATTGAAGCCGACGTTTTTTAAATGCCCCAACTTCATAAACACTTTAACGTTCGGCGCGATACCGAAGCAAGAAGATTATGAAGAAAAGACTTTTCACTATTTTGTTATTATTATGTTGCTGGCATAGCTCAAACAGCCAACAGGTTGACTCGATTGTTTTGCACAATGCCGTTCTTTATTATTACTCGTATGGAGCAGGGAAGCCAGTTATCATATTGAGTGGCGGACCTGGCATAGCTTCTCATCAGGAAGATGATGTGGCGGCTGAATTAGGGAAACATTACAGAGCTATTCTTTTCGATCAGCGGGGCACCGGCAGATCATGGACGAAACCGCTTGACAGCTCAACCATCAATTTAGAACAGGCAACCGAAGATCTGGACACGTTGCGAAGACATCTACACATTGATAAGCTGAATTTTTACGGACATTCGTGGGGCAGCATGCTGGCTGCTGCTTATATTGCCCGGTATCCTGAGCGCGTTAAATTATTTATTTCCAATTGCGGGGGAGAAATAGATACCAGTCTTACACGGACAATAACCGATAACGTGAATGCAAGGTATCAACGTAGTGATAGCGTCAAATTTCAGTACTGGCTCGATTCTTCTGTAATTGAACAAGACCCTGCGAAAGCAGCTTACGAGGTACGGAAGTTAAAGGTGACTTATTCGGTTTATGACACTTCGAAACTTGACCTTGTGATGAAACAGGTGGCTCATGGCAGCAGGAACTACACGATGTCGTCCCTGATGTGGAAAAGTATTGGCAAAGACCTTCACTTTGTATCTGCTCTTACTGCCTATTCCGGAAAAGCGCTGATTATTTTTGGCTGGAATGATATGATCAGCTTAACCACAGTGACGCAATACATGCAAGCTTTTCCAAAAGCCGAAGTAAAAGGAATTTTTAAATCAGGGCATTATCCAGAAATAGAGCAACCAGACCAATTTTATGCTATTGTGAATCAGTTTTTAAGGGCGCAACTGACAAGCGCAAAATAATGCGCCTAACACATTCTTGCTGCCATAGCGGCTGACGGAAGCCGATCAGAAGCGGTTCTCCTATTCTCATTTGCAACTATTTGAGCTGACGGTTCGTTACTTCCGCTGACAGCAAGCAGCGAACCGTCGTAGGCAAGCTAACTACTGACAGTTGGCAAACTATAAAAATGAAAAAATACAGTATAATATTAATTATAGTTGCAAAGGGACTTATTTCCTTTGAACAAACCAGTAACTTAATGCCAAATACCTTTGATATAGAAACTGTGAACTCAACAAAAAAAGTCCAAAGTCAAAAATCATATGAAAAATATATTGACACTAAATATGAGTATACTGATTCAAAAGGTGGAAGTATAATAATACAAAATAGCTTACCAAAAGGTGAAAGTTATACTGATTCTGAAGGAAAGGAATATTTTAAAATTATATTTTGGAGTCGAATAATCAATGAAACAGGTAATCCTTTTGAATTGAAGATTAACTTTCCTGTAAATTCTTATAAACTACCGTCTTCACCTGGCAAACATTTTAAAATATTGCTTCCTTCCGACACATTGATACTTGATAAAGTAGACTTGACTAATTATGGTCAAACAGATTTAAAATCTTTTTTAGATAATAGTATTGATAAGCCGTCATCTTTAAAAAGAACTATTAATCCAAAAGAGTTGAGTGGTTTTTATGTTGTAATTCTCTTTGATAAAGGAATAAGTGGTCCATTTCGAACAGGATTAAGTATAAAAGGACAAAACCTTTTTTATGAAATTTCAAAATATAACAGCACGCCAGCACACTCGGTAGACGAGAAAAAAATTAATTGTGGAAGTATTAATTTAAGAAATTTGATGTTACGGAAATGAATAGAAAGCCAGCGTACAACAAATGTATTTATGCAAGCAGGGCTGAACATTACGCACTATAGCAGCAGGTTCGCTATTCAGCTTTTGTTCTAGCAGACACAGCGCTGTTGTACATTTTATTATAACTTCAGCTTTTGTTTTTCAAATCAGCAGCAGTCCAGTCTGACACTACGCTGAATGCCCTGCCTGCATAAATACTGAGCCTTTACCTGCCATATTGGTGCGACACCCTACAAATTATGAAGAAACTTTTTACGACCCTATTTTTCTTGACAGGGTTTTTTGTAGTGACTGGACAGACATCAACTGATTTTGCAGATAGCATTAGAATACAATACAAAATCCCTGAGCTTGCCTTTGCAGTTGTTTCGGCAGACACAATTTTTGAATTAAAGACTTTAGGTGTACAAAGAATTAATACAGAATTTAAAGCCAAACCTGATGACAGATTTCATATTGGCTCAAATACAAAAGCAATCACTTCTTTCATTGCTGCATTGCTTGTGGAACAAGGACAAATAACGTGGAGTACAAAATTTCTTGACTTGTTCCCAGAATTAAAACCAAAAAGCAGAAAGGAATATCAAAATATTACATTGCAGGATTTGCTAACATTTAGAGGAAAATTGCCAGCGTATACTTACACTTTTGACAAGCCGACAAAGAAACAAATCAGGGGAGACAATGCAGAACAACGTTTTCAGCTCGCTAAATATTTCCTTGCTCAGAATCCTATGAAAAGTGAAAGCGATTTGACACCTTCAAACGCTGATTATATTTTAGCGGGACTTATGCTTGAAAGAGCGAGCAAAAAACCTTTCAAAGAGTTGGTTACAGACTTTGGAAATACTCAAGGAATTGCCTTTGGTTTTGACTATCCAAACTTATCGGACACATTGCAACCATGGGGACACGACATAAATTTAAACCCTTTACCACCATCTGACAATTACAAATTGAATTGGCTTTTATCTGTAGGTAACATCAATGTTAGTTTGACAGGCTATCTTAAATTTATTCAATTGCAACTGAAAGGGCTGAAAGGGCAAACAGATTTTTTTTCGTCGCAAACATTTGACAAGTTACTTTATGGCTTACCAACATTCTCATTTGGTTGGTTTAACAAACTTGACAGTGTAACGAATCATCACATTGCATATAATGAAGGAAATGCAGGTGCCTTTATAACACAAGTGCAAATTGTAAGAGAGACCGGTAGAGCATTTATTATTTTTACAAATTCAGCAACAGATGACACCAAAGAGGGAATAGAAATTTTAATGACCAAACTTAAAACAAAATACGGCAGGTAACATCGAATTGGCAATCATGGTAGTGACGTTTTTCGAATGCCCACCACCGCCAATACATAAACCGTTGGTGGCAACGCTGACACGACACTACTGTCTTTAAAATAATCCAAGCGATGACATGAAAAGTTTTGAAATTGTTGACCCGCATTTTGCGAAGCAGATGAAGCGCTGATAAATAAAAGCCGGCAAAAGAGGGAACGGCAGAAGCCTGGGGACGATCGGAAACAAAGCCGTTTGGAGGTTGGTATGGATTAAAGAAAGGTTTACGAGGACAGCTTGGACTGTGTATTCCGCCACTGATGGAAAAAATTAGGACTTGCAAAGTTGACACACGAAAGGAAAAACAATAAGATGCGAGCTCACTAAAAGCTTGTTGATCTGCAGCCTTATTTTCCTTAGTTTTTATCTTCAATGCTTTACTTAAGCAGCCTAAAAATCAAACGTAAAAAACACCGTTAAAAAACGGGATTTTCTTTTGCAAATCATTGATAAAAAATTACTTTTACCCCTCACTATTTTTATACATCAGCTTGCTGCAAGCTATTATTATTTTTCATGGACGAGAACACAATTACGCCCCCCGAAACAAACGACAACGACCGCATTATCCAGGTAAATATTGAAGAGCAAATGAAGACCGCATACATTGATTATTCAATGTCTGTGATTGTTGGCCGTGCCTTGCCCGATGCGCGCGATGGCTTTAAACCGGTGCACCGCCGCGTGCTGTATGCAATGAACGAGCTGGGCAACACGAGTAATAAAGCCTATAAAAAATCGGCGCGTATAGTAGGCGAGGTGATGGGTAAATATCACCCGCACGGCGACGCTTCTATTTACGATACACTGGTACGTATGGCGCAGGAGTGGACCATGCGCTATATGATGGTAGATGGCCAGGGAAACTTCGGCAACCAGGATGGCGACCCGCCGGCGGCAATGCGTTATACCGAAGTACGTTTACAGCGTGTGGCCGAAGCTATGCTGGAAGATATCGATAAAGATACGGTTGACTTCGGGCTGAACTTCGATGACTCCCTGAACGAGCCAACGGTTTTGCCAACGCGCGTTCCTCAATTGCTGGTTAATGGAAGCAGTGGTATTGCTGTAGGTATGGCGACGAACATGATGCCGCACAACCTGAGCGAAGTGGTAGATGGCTGTGTTGCCTACATAGACAAAAAAGATATTTCGATAGAAGAACTGATGGGCTTTGTGAAAGCGCCCGACTTCCCGACCGGTGGTGTAATCTATGGTATGGAGGGCGTGAAGCAGGGGTTTCTTACGGGCCGCGGCAGGGTAGTGCTTCGTGGTAAATTTACGATTGAAACAAAAGCCAGCGGACGCGAGCAAATCATCATTACCGAAGTGCCTTATCAGGTGAACAGAGACTCGCTGACGGATAGAATAGGGCAGTTGGTAAATGAAAAGATTATTGAAGGCATTGCGCATGTAAATAATGAAAGCAACAAGCGTGAAGGAACACGCATTGTGATAGACCTGAAGCGCGATGCAGTAGCCAGCGTAGTGGGCAATCATTTGTATAAACATACCGAACTGCAAACCAGTTATGGTATTAATAATGTTGCCATCAGCAAGGGTCGCCCGAAGATCATGAACCTGAAAGACTTGATTGTAGAGTTTATTGAGTTCAGGATGGAAGTGGTGATTCGCAGAACCAACTTCGAGCTGCGCAAAGCGAAAGAGCGAGCGCATATTTTAGAAGGTTACCTGAAGGCATTGGATCATTTGGATGAAGTGATTCGCCTCATTCGCGAAAGCCGTACGCCGGATGATGCAATGAAGAGTTTGATTGGACGGAGCAAGGAAGAAAACTGGTATTTGAATGCTTCCATTTTCGAAGATATTACCCAAAATGTGTACAACCAAGAAGCTGGTTTAAGCGATGCACAAGCCAAAGCCATTCTCGAATTGCGCCTGCAGCGGTTGACGGGTTTGGAGCGGGATAGAATTGTAGATGAGTTTAACGAATTGATGCGAACCATTGCAAAGTTATCTTCATTACTAAATGATGAAGGCTTGCGCTTTGATGTGATTAAAACAGAATTGCTCGAAATCAAAACCAAGTTTGGCGATGCCCGCAAAAGCGAAATACAATACCTCGCAGACGAGATGCGCATTGAAGACCTGATAGAAGACGAGAATGTGGTGATTACGATTTCGCATTTAGGTTATATCAAACGTACATCGGCTACCGAATATCGCCAGCAACGCCGTGGCGGGAGAGGAGCTGTGGGAAGCAAAACCCGTCAGGAAGATTATGTAGAGCATCTCTTTGTAGCTTCCACGCACCATACTATGATGTTCTTTACCGAAAAGGGCAGAGCCTTCTGGCTGAAAGTATATGAGATACCGGAAGGTGAAAAGCAGGGTAAAGGCAGGGCTATTCAAAACCTGATACAGATACCACCTGATGATAAAGTGAGAGCTATTTTAGATGTAAAGAAACTGGATGATAAAGACTTTGTGCAAAGCCATAATATTATACTTTGTACTAAAAAAGGTATCATTAAAAAGACACCGCTGGAAGATTTTAGCCGTCCGCGCACCAACGGTGTAAATGCCATCACGATTGTGGAAGGCGATGAATTGCTGTCAGCCAAATTGACTACCGGTACTAATGAAATCATGATGGCGGTACGTAGTGGCCGTGCTATTCGTTTTCCAGAAGGTAAAGTACGTCCTACAGGTCGTGGTGCAATAGGTGTGCAGGGTATTGACACAGAAGAAGGGAAGGACGAAGTGATAGGTATGATTTGTGTTAATAGAGAAGATTCTGAAAAAACGATACTTGTCGTTAGTGAAAAAGGATTTGGTAAGCGTACACCGCTGGTTACAGAAGGAGAGGATGTATATCGGATTACCAACCGCGGCGGCAAAGGCGTAAGAACTATAAATGTTACTGAAAAGACAGGGAAACTGGTTGCTGTCTTAAATGTGAGCGAAAAGGAAGATCTTATCATTACTTGCAAATCGGGCATTACGTTGCGCACGCCGGTAAAAAATATTAAAGAAGCCGGACGAAATACGCAGGGTGTGATTTTGATAAGATTGGATAACGGCGACGAAATTGCTGCCGTATCGCAGATAGAAGAGGAAGAAGCCATTGTAGAGGAGATTATAGAAGCGGAAGCCGCTTTAGAAAATGAACCGGAAATTAACAACCTGGATAACAACGATGGTGAACAACCGCTGTCTGAGGTTCCTGACAATAACGATAACTAAACAACAAATAAAGCGATATGAAAAAACTAATGTTGTCTCTTTTACTGGCTTCGTTTGCATACTTGGCTATGGCGCAAGATTATAGTAAATTAACCTTGCTCTATGCCCAGAAAAAGTACACAGATGCAATGGCAGAACTAGATAAAATAGCGGCTTCTGATAAAGGAAAAAATAAACCTGAAACCTTTATGTGGCAGGCAGCCCTGTACAGTGAGTTTTACAAAGACAGCGCGACGTATGCAGCTAAATATCCGAATGCTGCGGCAGATGCTTATACCGCATTGACGACGTACAAACAGAAAGACCCTTCAATGAAAGCTTTGAGAGAAAGTGGTACTTTGAATAGCATTGCCGCTCTTTATACCGTTTCGTTTGATAATGGTAAGAGATATTTTTCACAGAGCAATTGGCCACAGGCTTATACCAATTTCAAGCTAGCATCAGAAATGGGTGCTTTCATTAATGAAAACGGTTTTAGCACCAATAAATCTGCAATTGATACTTTCACGGTTCTCTATACCGGTTATTCTGCGCAAAATGCGGGCAAGCCCGAGGACGCACTCATCTATTATGAAAAGCTGGCTGACCTTAAAACAGGCGGTAAAGATTTACAGCCTATGTATCAGTACATGCTGGATGATTATTCAAAAATGAAGCAGACTGATAAGTTCAACAAATATCTGGCAGTAGCAAAAGAATTATATCCCGATCAATCTGCTTTGTGGTCGCAAATAGAAATGGGAAATATGACGAGTGGATCGTCATTACAGCAGATCATCGATAATTACAAAGCATCAGCAAACAGCTCCCTCACAGAAGATCAATTGGTTACTTATGCAGAGGCATTTAATGATCCTGAAAAAGTAAAAGGGCTGGACAGCGGGCAACAGATAAACGTAAAGTTTTTATCAGCCAATATTTACGAAAGACTGTTTGCTATTAACCCTAAAGGTTTGTATGCTTTTAATGCAGGCGTTTTAAACTACAATGTTTTTAATGTTCTGGATGACCGGTTTTATGCGCTACGCGGGGAGAGTCCAACATTGAAAGCTCAGCGTACCGACATTCAGAAACAACAAATGCCTTATGCAGATACAGCTATTTTCTGGCTTGAAAAAGGATATGAGATTTTAAAAGCCAAAACAGATCGGGAAAAACCCGAATCGAACTCGCTGAACCGCTCGGTAGATTTTTTGGCTAATCTTTATCAATGGAAAAGAGAAAGAGCAAAAGTGATAGCGCCAAAAGACTACGATAAATATGATGCTAAGTACAACCAATACTCAAACGAACACGATAAATATAAGGCAATGTAATTTTTCAATGTCTTTTCTTAAAATAAAACAGCCAATGAAATTCATTGGCTGTTTTATTTTTTTGTATATAACTAGCGAAATAACCTAACTTAACATAATATAAATTATAGGAAAGCAAAATTGTTTTTATAATATCTGTACTATACAGAAGCCAAAGATTGGTTAACCTCAGATTGTGCTATAGTTTGCGATGGTGCAGTTTGCTTATTGTTTAGTCCATAAAATGGATCGGTTGATTTTCTTTCGCCTATACTAAATCCGTTGAATATTAATCGCAGGTTCTGATCAAAAGTGAAATATTTATAAATCCAATTGATAAAGATCTGGATTTTGTTCTTGACGCCGAGGATTAAGAACAAATGGACACTCATCCACATGAACCAAGCTAGAAAACCGCCGACATGTAGCTTGGGTTTAGGTATGTCTACAACAGCGCGATTTCGACCGACGGTAGCCATGTTGCCTTTGTCGTGATACTCGAATTGCTTGAGCGGTTCTTTGTTGTTGTTAACCATTCTGGAAATGTTTTGCCCCAGCAATTTACCCTGAGAGATGGCCACGTTAGCTAACTGCGGATGACCGGTTGGGTATTTCGGTGTTTCCATGTAGGCGATGTCTCCGATAGCATAGACATTTGTAAGACCTAAAACTTTGTTGTAGCGGTCCACTTTTAAGCGGTTGCCTTTTGCAAGTAAGGAGCCATCGAAACCATTGGGAACATTGCCCTTGACGCCGGCAGCCCAAACCACTGTTTTTGTGGAAATAACTTCTCCATTGGAGAGAATTACTTTTTCTCCATCGAAGTCTTTAACGACTGTGTTTGTTTTTACCTCTACACCCAACTCCTGCAGGTATTGCTGGCTTTGAGCGCTGCTCTTTTCGCTCATGGTGGCGAGGGTTTTGGGACCCCCTTCCAGCAGATAGATTTTCATTTTTAAAAAATCGATGTTTGGGTAATCTTTGGGTAAGATTTTGTTGCGCATTTCTGATATGGCACCACTTAGTTCAACACCTGTTGGACCACCACCGACAACTACGATACACAACTGTTGCATCAGTTTCTCATTGTCCATCTTTACCAGTTCAGCATCTTCAAACATCTGTATGAGATGGTGACGCAAACGCAAAGCTTCTACGGTAGACTTCATGGGATAGGCCAACTCCTGCATCTGACGGTTGCCAAAGAAATTGGTGTTGCAGCCGGTTGCCAGCACGAGTATGTCGTATGGCACTTCGCCGGTTTCCGTTTCTATCACATTATCAGCCGTGCGGATCCCGGTAACTGCCGCCAGGTGAAAAGTGAAATTCTTTGATTTCTGAAACGCCTTTCGTATAGGAAAAGAAATATTGCTGGCATCTAAAGAAGCAGTGGCAACCTGGTAGAACAGTGGTTGAAACTGGTGATAGTTATATTGGTCAATTAGGGTGACTTCTATGCCTTTTTTACTGTTTAGTACATGGGCAGCCTTAAGACCTGCAAAGCCACCTCCTATAATTACTACTCTCATTTGTTTTGTTTAAAACAGCAGAGAAACAAAAAAGGTGCTAATAAGCCGACAGGCTGCCAACCTTAGTATTTATACATGAAACTTCACAATAAAATGATGTATGATAGTGCGTTGGAGGCAGGCTGTATTCAATATTTTACAGTGACACGCCATTTGCCAATAACGTCAGTGGAATATTTTGCGGGTGAGCCATTGGCTTAATAGCGCGCTGCCGGTACCGATGGCAGCCCCGGCTATTACATCAGTGGGGTAATGTTCGCCTAGATAGATGCGTGAATAAGAGCAACCGGCTGCCCAGGCGTAGGCCGGTATCACCACATACCACTTCTTGTACTGAAGGGATAAAGTGGTAGCCGTCGCAAAAGACAGTGCGGCATGAGCGGACGGCATGGACCTTCCAGATTCGTATTGTAAAGGGTAAACGCCAGTGTATTTCTCGTAAGGCCGTTCGCGGTTGAAGACCGTTTTAATACCGCCCGATGCAACTCCGGCGATGAGGACCGAAC
>CAZZZH010000055.1:18965-19590 GCA_964658445.1 Ilyomonas sp. | reverse complement strand
TTCAACAGGCTCGGTAAACTCTATGCACGATAGTTCCATGCCTTTGTCAGGCTTAATGCAATTGCTCGGCATGCTGGTGAATGGCTTTTATGGAGGTTGCGGCGTAGGCATTTTAAACTACTTTATCTATATCATTATCGCGGTGTTTATTTCCGGTTTAATGGTAGGACGAACACCCGAATTTATGGGTCATAAAGTAGAAGCGCGTGAAGTAAAAATTGCTGCCTTGGTTACGTTGTTATCTGCCTTTCTTATCAAAGGAGGAACAGCCTTAGCTTGTTATATGTTGCTGCATCACAGCGATGCTGATTGGGCTGTGAAACCCAGTGCCTGGCTGAACAATCCCGGCTATCATGGTTTCTCTGAAATGCTGTATGCAGTTACATCTGAAAATGCAAACAACGGTAGCGCCTTTGCAGGACTTACTGCCAACAATGTCTTCTGGAATGTAATGGGCGGCTTTATACTGATATTAGGCAGGTTTCTTCCTATCATCGGACCCATCGCTATCATTGGTTTGATGGCGAAGAAAAAATATGTTCCCGAATCGGCTGGCACTTTAAAAGTTGACTCGATTACGTTTGGAGCGATGACGTTTGCGGTGATCGTTATTATTACAGCATTG
>CAZZZH010000055.1:5985-18955 GCA_964658445.1 Ilyomonas sp. | reverse complement strand
CCGCTTGTGTTGGGTCCTATTGCAGAGTATTTAAGCATTCACTAAGCAACTATAAAACGAATAAAAAAGCTCCATAAAGAATTGAAGCAATTCGATTATCTCTTCGTTAAATAAAAAATTATGGCAAACAATAAATCAAACAAACTATTCGAGCCTGCACTTGTAAAAGAAGCGCTCAAAGAATCTTTTGTAAAACTGGATCCACGCATCATGGTTAAAAACCCGGTGATGTTTACCGTGGAAATAGGTACGGCTATTATGTTAGGTGTATGCATCTGGATACTATCCGGCGAAAAATCGCAGGGAAGTTTTGCTTACAACTTCACCATATTTCTCATTCTTTTTATCACAGTTCTCTTTGCCAATTTTGCCGAAGCCATAGCAGAAGCAAGAGGAAAAGCACAAGCAAACAGCTTGCGCAAAACAAGAGAAGAAACGCCTGCCAAATGGATACAAACCATCGGCGAAATATTTGTGAACGAGGTAAAGATTGTGCCTTCATCACAATTAAAAAAAGGCGATATCTTTCTTTGCGAAGCGGGCGACACCATACCCATGGATGGAGAAATTATCGAAGGCATTGCAACGATTGATGAAAGCGCAATCACCGGAGAATCGGCACCAGTAATTCGTGAGTCTGGTGGTGATAAATCATCCGTAACCGGTGGTACCAAAGTATTATCAGATCAAATAAAAGTAAAGGTCACTACGGAACCAGGTGAAAGCTTTTTGGATAAGATGATTGCCTTGGTAGAAGGCGCATCGCGCCAGAAGACACCGAATGAAATTGCGTTGACGATTTTGCTGGCAAGCTTTACATTGATATTCCTCATCGTTTGCGTAACGCTAAAACCGTATTCCGATTATGCCAATACACCGATTCCAGTTTCTGCTTTTGTTGCCTTGTATGTGTGTTTAATTCCAACCACAATTGGTGGTTTATTAAGCGCTATCGGTATTGCTGGCATGGACAGAGCATTGCGTGCAAACGTTATTACTAAGAGTGGCAAAGCAGTTGAAACTGCAGGCGATTTAGATACTTTATTGTTAGATAAAACTGGAACCATCACCATCGGTAACAGAAAGGCAACAAACTTTTATCCGGCAAACGGAATCAATGAAAAACTGTTTATCGAATCAGCTGTTCTGTCTTCTCTTTCCGATGAAACACCGGAAGGCAAATCCATTGTCGAATTAGGCAAACTAAACCCGGCTTCCTTCAACACGCAGAACTCAACATTTATAAAGTTTACGGCTGAAACAAGAAGCAGTGGTTTAGACTTAGCGGATGGCACCAAAGTGCGTAAAGGCGCGTTCGATTCTATCCGCAACATGGTCATCAAATCCGGCAATGTTTTTCCTGCTGAAACAGAGCAAAAAGTAAAAGAGATTTCGTCTAACGGAGGAACGCCACTCGTGGTAAGCCGCAACAATGTTGCGCAGGGTGTGATTGAGTTACAGGACATCATTAAACCCGGTATTTACGAACGTTTTGAACGTTTACGCAAGATGGGTGTAAAGACGGTAATGGTTACTGGTGATAACCCGTTAACCGCAAAGTTTATTGCCGAAAAAGCAGGTGTGGATGACTTTATCGCCGAAGCCAAACCGGAAGATAAAATGAACTACATCAAAAAAGAACAGCAAGGCGGAAAACTGGTAGCAATGATGGGTGATGGAACCAATGATGCACCTGCCCTGGCGCAAGCAGACGTGGGTGTTGCTATGAACAGCGGTACGCAGGCAGCTAAAGAAGCCGGTAACATGGTTGACCTTGATAACGACCCTACAAAACTGATTGAAGTGGTTGAAATAGGCAAGCAATTGCTGATGACAAGAGGCACGCTTACAACGTTCTCCATTGCTAATGATGTGGCAAAATATTTCGCGATTGTTCCGGCTCTTTTTATCGTCTCTATACCCGGCTTGCAAACGTTGAATATCATGTATCTGAAAAGTTCAGAAAGCGCCATTTTATCGGCTGTCATTTTCAATGCTATCATCATCCCGATTTTGATTCCGCTGGCTTTGAAGGGCGTGGCTTATCGTCCTATCGGCGCAAGTGCATTGCTTCGCAGAAACCTGTTGATTTATGGTTTGGGTGGTGTTATCGCTCCTTTCATCGGCATCAAGTTGATCGATATGCTGTTAGCCTTATTCATGTAAAAATTAAACGAAAATTATGAAACAATATATTCTGCCTTCACTCAAACTCACACTGGTTTTTATCGTTCTCTGCTCTGTCTTATACCCATTGTTGATAGCCGGCATTGCAAAGTTTGCACCCGGCGGTGGCAAAGGCGAAACGGTAAGTGTAAATGGTAAAGTGGTAGGTTATAAACTCATTGGTCAAAAGTTTACTGATGATAAGTATTTCTGGAGCCGCCCGTCTGCTGTCAATTACAATGCAGCCGGCTCTGCGGGTTCAAACAAAGGACCTTCTAATCCTGATTATTTGAAACAGGTACATGATCAGATTGATACTTTTTTGGTACACAATCCTACTGTAAAAAAGAGCGATATACCATCAGAATTAGTAACGGCTTCAGGCAGCGGTTTAGACCCCGACCTTTCGCCCCAAGGTGCTTATGTGCAAACGGCAAGAATTGCAAAAACAAGAGGTATTCCAGAGGAAAAAGTTAAGGCATTGATTGCAAAGCAAATTCAAAAACCATTGCTGGGTTTGTTTGGTCCCGAAAAAGTAAATGTGCTGCAATTAAACGTTCAGTTAGACCAATTAAAATAAGGAAAGAAATAGCAAGACAATGAAAAAGATGAGTATGATGATAGCAGCTCTGGCTATATATGGGACTTTGTTTTCGCAGGCAACAGATTCAACAAAGGGAACAACAGATTCCACAAAGAAAACATCGCCGTTAGGCACTATTACCGGTTCGGTTGATGCCTATTACCGGTACAATTTTAATAATCCAAAACAATATCCGTTTAACAGCCTGACGAGCTTTACACACTCCAGCAATTCATTTGAGTTGGGAATGGCTTCTATCCGCGCCGATCATAGTTTCGGCAAGGTAAGTGCCACCATCGATTTAGGCTTTGGAAGACGGGCAGAAGAGTTTGCTTACAACGATGACAACACCCGGTTTGCCATCAAGCAATTGTATGTAACCTATGCGCCAATAGCTGCTGTGAAGTTTACATTCGGTACATGGGCAACTCATATTGGCTACGAACTGCTGGATGCCTATTTAAACAGGAACTACAGCATGAGCTACATGTTTACAAACGGACCTTTCTCACACACGGGTTTACGGGCAGACATCAGTCTTGGCGGCAAGACCGCTTTTATGGTGGGCGTATCAAACCCAACCGATTACAGAACTGCTCCGGCTGCACCGAAATCAATAATTGCGCAGTTGTCAACCACATCAAAAGACAACAAACTAAAAGCATATTTCAATTTTGTAGGCGGCAAACAAAGCGATACAAAGAAAGTTGTACAAGGAGATGTTGTTGCTACTTATGCGCCGACCAGTAAATTTAGTTTGGGCTTTAATGGAACGCTGCAATCCGTCAAGCTTGCAGACAGTTCCAACGTATTTCATACTTCCAATTGGGGCGGGTTGGCTTTGTACATCAATGCCGATCCGGTAAGCTGGTTTGGTCTTACGTTGCGCACAGAATACATCATCGATGAGGATGAATATTTAGGTTTGAAACATGTCATCGCGCCAACGCTGTCAGCCAACTTCAGGGTAGATAATTTAACCATTATACCAGAGTTTAGATTAGATAATGCCGGCAATGAAGTCTTCTACAAAAATGCAACGGAAAACACGAAGTCAACAGGCAGCTTTCTCTTAGCTATGACTTATCATTTTTAATCTTTCTGACAAGAGACTAAAGATTTATTCAATTCTTTTTTAATAAAATCGAAATAATAAATCGCATAAAGTATGTCTTTTCCCTGACAGCAATCAGCCAATAAAATATGCCGGACGAACAACAATACACTACTGAAGAATGGTCACAAAAAATGACCAACACACCTTCTAAAGGCAAGCTGAAGATATATCTTGGCATGAGTGCTGGCGTTGGCAAAAGCTACCGCATGCTGCAGGAGGCACACAGTCTTTTAGGTAATAATGTGAACGTAAAAGTCGGCTACATTGAAACGCATGGCAGGAAAGAAACGCAAAGCTTAACAGAAGGATTGCCCATCATTCCGCGGCGTGAAGTGTTCTACAAAGGCAAGTTATTAGAAGAACTCGATGTGCAGGCAATTCTCCTGCTTCATCCCGATGTAGTTATCATCGACGAGCTCGCGCATACGAACATTCCCGGCAGCAAAAACGAGAAGCGTTGGCAGGATGTATTGGACGTGATGGAAGCCGGTATCGATGTTATCTCTGCCGTAAACATCCAGCACATCGAAAGCATCAATGAAGATGTAAAAGAAATAACCGGTGTTGAAGTAAAGGAGCGCATTCCCGATAAGATGCTGCAGATTGCCGATGAAGTCGTGAACATAGATTTACCTGCTGACGAGTTGATCGCCCGCTTAAAAGCCGGTAAGATTTATGACCACTCGAAAGTGCAGCAGGCGCTTACCAATTTCTTTCAGCCGGATAAAATTCTGCAGCTTCGTGAATTGGCTTTAAAAGAAACAGCAGGCCAGGTAGAACGCAAGGTAGATTACCAGATTACCACGAAACAAACTGCCTTTCGGCATGAGCGTTTTTTGGCTTGTGTATCTTCCAACCACGAGATTGCGCAACGCATCATCCGCAAGACGGCAAGGCTGGCTTCTTACTACAACAGTAGCTGGTATGTATTGTATGTGCAGACCGGCAAAGAATCTTCTGACAAGATACCTTTGGCGGCACAACGGCATTTGATTAACAACTTTAAAAATGCCATGGAACTGGGTGGCGAAGTGATACAAAAGAAAGGTGAAAACGTCGCGGCATCTATCATTGAAACCGTGCTAGAGAAAGGAGTGACAACTATTTGCTTGGGCAAACCGCATTTCAATTTATTCCAGATCATCTTGCGTACCAGTATCTTTAACCAGTTGTTGCAAACGCTTTCTAAAAACAATGTTGACCTCGTTATTCTATCATAATGGCACTAACAGTAAAAAGAAAAATCTGGTTGGGAACTTTGTTCCTCTTTCTGCTGCTGCTGTTCACCGGCGGCGTCGGCATCTTTTATATGGCAAGGCTAAAGAGCGATGCTAAGAATGTATTGCAGGACAATTATAAAAGCCTCATCTACTGCCATACCATGCAGCAAGAGCTGAATACGTTATCGCAAAATTTTCCAGCCACAATAAAAGCACTCGATAGCACTTTACAGCAACAAAAGAACAACATTACCGAGCCCGGAGAAAAAGATGCTACCGGCAACCTAGATAGAGATCTCGTCAAACTAAAAAAGGGCGATACCACGAGGCAAAATATTCGCGATATCTATGGGCAAATCCAGTCCATTCTTTACATCAACATGCAAGCCATCAAGCGCAAGAGTGAAGTAGCAGAAGCTTCTGCCAGCGATGCCCTTACCATCATCATTTCGCTCGGCGGGCTCGTGTTTATTATTGCCTTTACGTTCATTGTAAACTTCCCTTCCATCATCACCAATCCCATCAGCCAGCTTACTGATGCCATTAAAGAAATTGCGAAGAAAAATTACAAGTATCGCATTCATATCGACAACAAAGATGAATTTGGAAACCTTGCCGATGCATACAACAACATGGCAGAGCGGCTCGAGTTTTTTGAAAGCAGCAACCTGAACCAGATTCTGTTTGAAAAAAGCAGGGCGGAAGCCGTCATTAATAGTTTGAAAGATGCCAGCATTGGTATAGATAAAAACAATGTCATTCTTTTTGCCAACTCACAAGCCTTGCAGCTATTGGGTTTGAAAGTAGAGCAGGTGGTAGGGAAGCCGGTAGAAGAGATAGCAAAACGGAACGATTTGTTTCGCTTCCTGATAGAAAATGAAAGCGTTATTCCTTTTACAATTGTTGTCGATAACCACGAAAACTATTTTACAAAAGAGATACTGGAGGTAGAGCAGGACGATATTAAAAACAAAGTAATTGTTTTAAAAAATATTACTTCTTTTAAAGAGCTTGACGTAGCCAAAACAAACTTCATCGCCACTATTTCACACGAGTTGAAAACGCCTCTTGCTTCGTCTGATTTTAGCCTGAAATTATTGGAAGACGAGAGAGTGAGTAAGTTGACGGATGAGCAAAAGGAGCTTATCGCCAACCTGAAAGGCGACAACCAGCGGATGCTGAAAATATTGAGTGAACTACTTAATATGTCGCAGGCGGAAGCCGGCAAAATACAGTTGACACTTTCTAAAGTAAACCCTGCTACCATTGCCAATAATGCGATTGAAACGGTAAGGAGTGCAGCATCGGAAAAAGACATTACCATAGAAAGTCATTGGGATAATGATTTGCCGGATATAGAAGCCGATGCCGACAAAACAACTTGGGTGTTGAATAATTTTCTTACTAATGCCATCAAGTATTCACCTGTTGACAGTACGATAGAAACCGCCATTCAGCGATCAGATCAAACTATCATTTTTACAGTTAAAGATAGGGGCGTAGGGATTGATAAGGAATACTTACCTCGACTGTTCGAGAGATATTTTAAAGTACCCGGTTCCAAGGAAAAAGGCAATGGTTTGGGCCTGGCTATCTCTAAAGAATTTGTAGAGGCGCAAGGCGGTAAAGTATGGGCGAATAGCGAGCCAGGAAAAGGCGCTGTATTTGGTTTTCAATTGCCGATGAAGTAATATTTACAACGTATGAAGTGGACAGATTAACGGCTGGTAAAACGGCGAAATTGACTGGTGATACAATGCTAACTTTTATGAAACAACAATAAAAACAATTGTCAAAAGATGACTTTATTTATCATCTTCAGGTATTAATCCAAGTTGTTGCATTAGGTCGAGGTCATCAATAAAATCACATTCTTCTGCAATATTTCCGCATCGCATACGCACCAGTGTTGCACCATTAATGCTCACGGTTTTACCGGTAGCCGGTATGCCGAAAAACACCCCGGTATGTTTACCCGAAAAGTGCCAGTATTTTACCAACTGATCGCCTTGACCAAACACATCTTAATTGTGAAAGTAATATCGGAAAAACCAGTGAGGTAGTTAGCATAATAAGCTCTGGCACTGTCAATGCCAATAATATCGGGGCTTTTATGCATAATCACATCGCTGGTAAAGTTAGAGTCGTTAAACATATCAAGCTTGCCATGGTTCGCAATTTCATCCCATACATACGTGTATAGTTTAATGTTGGCAGCAACAGAATTGGTTGTTGCAGGCTGGCTCTTCTCCTGCGTTGTGCAGGCGCTTAAGAAAATAGCGAAAACAAAAACGGAAGCAGTCGTTGCCATTGATAATGATTGCATGGTTTATTTTTATAGTAATAAATGAATAAGCTAAACGCTGCTCTTATTATTAGCAATCGCTGAATGTATCATCCCATTTCTCTTTTGTACCGCAGCACATAAAACCCCCGGAAATTATTTCTGATAATAGCTTGTATCTCTTCTGTTCAAAGTGCAGCCAGATCCTGGCGCAGAAATCTCCATCGTTAGTTCCGGCTAAATAAAAAGCCACTTACTCAAATATTTTCATTCTGCTGATGAATGTCATAAGTGATGCAGCAGGTCACGAAGCGTAAATATTTATTTTCTAAGGGGCTCGAAAATTTTATTATGATGGTAAACGTGTTTTCAATCCAACAAAATTGGAGAAATAAAGTGCTCTTCTAAACCAAAAATACAATAGGTAAAAAATGTTTTTCTGCTGCCGCAACAAACTTATAATCCTGAAATAATTTTTGGTTATAATTCAAGTAACGGTTGTAAAAAAGGCAAATTTTGTATTGATTTATAATAGTCAATACTGTTCTAAAGTCATAGTTATTCAGCAATGAAGCCGGGCCTGTATATAGCAAGTGAAAGCATAGATGGAAGACTAATAAAATTTTTATTTCAATCCTATTTCTTACTCCACCACGGTCTGCGTGCCTTCATGCAGCGGTACTATTTTGTTACGCCAGATAAACGTTCCTCTCAAACCTTTAGGCAACGTAATAGTGCCAGCAATGCCGTTGCTGTTTTGCTTCTTCAGGCGCATTATAATATTGCCCCATTTCACTGGGTACACTGCACTCACAAAGGACAAAGCGCCCAACTGCGGTGCAATGCTGACGGTGCTAAATGCCGGCGCCGATGGCTGAATACCACAAACCACGGAGAAGAAAGCAAAAGCAGGACTGGTGCTCCACGGGTGGCACTCGCTGCGCTGCATCGCCATGTTCAGCGGCACTTCGGGTGTTGTGGTCAGCCCGCTGTCCAGCACTGTTTTCCAAGGTTTCAACGCCGCATCATAGAGGTCGCCGGTACCTGTTTTTGCCATGGCGGCAAATAAGTTGTAACGGTAATACAAGCCCGCCTGACTAAGCGATGTATCGCTTATTATTTTCTGCATCACATTGTTCTGCCTCGCTGCAGGCACGGCATCCGTAAGCACCGCCATAATATTGCTGCGCTGGTCAAAAAAAGTATGTTGCGGATCGTCCGTCAATAGGCCTTTCTTCTTATCAAAACACAATGTATAAACGGTTTGCTTCAAGCTGTCGGCACGTTGCCGATACAGGTTAGCTTCGTAGGGTTTGCCCATGTAGGCAAAAATGGCAGCCGCATTTTGCAGGCTGTACACATAGTGCAGTGTAATGAGTGATGAATTGCCGTGTGCTGCTGTTTTCGGAATGCCGGTATTACCCAGTGCCGCTTCAGCATTTGGGTACCAATCGACGAAACAAGGCCAATTTGTTTCACCAATCAAGCCATTTGTGTTCCTGTGGTCTTCGAAGTAAGAAAGCGAGAACGGAATGGCAGATAGCAGCGGGCGAATGAAATTTTTATCACCGTCATACATCATATACTCCGCTATCATATCTATCCACAGCAAAGAAAAAGTAGGATGCACAAATGTGGCTTTTAGCGGGTAGCAACTGGTGATGTTTCCATCGGGCAACCGCGAGTAGCTGAACTGCTGGATGGCATTGCGCAGATACACATCGCTGCCGGTAAGGCTTTGGCTTACCATCGCGTGAACGCGGCTGTCGCCCACATACTGCATCTGCTCGTAATAGGCATCGGAAATGAGGTTTTCCTGCATGCACATCATAGCCGTGCGGCGGCAGATCTGCATAATGCTGTCGTAGGTATTATTGTCTGACTGAAACGATGCAATGACAGGCAGCGTCGACTGTACGCGCACATTGTAATAGTCGTTCAGTGTTACCGGTTGTTCTTTTGTTTCTATTTCTACTTGTATAAAACGGAAGGCGCGAAACCAAAGCGGGCTGAACGAGCGGTGGTCGCCGCCATCTGCTACATACACATCATGCAGGCCATGTATGGTTTTGTCTTCGGTAACATTGCGGTTGACGCGTTTGTTGTTTTCGCCAAATAAATTTTCTGCATAGGTAATGTTGAGGACAGCTCCTTTGCCTCCCGACATCTCCAGCACCGGGTAGCCCAGCGTTTCGTATTGTTGGTCAATGAGGAAGGAAGTTTTGGTATGAGCAGGAATAAAACAAGGTTTGTTTCCGTTCAGAAAGAGACTATCAATAGTAAGATTTGAAGTGCGGGCAATAGCAGTAAACCGTTCCAAACTATCTTGTAGCAACGGTGTAGTGCGTGGCATCAATATCCAGTAAAACGAGCCACCGTAAGCCGTTGCGCCACTAAACCAAGTAGCCGGCTGCCAGTTGTTATCGTCATAATTTAGTTCTTTCCATCCCCAGGGATACAAGGCTGCATTGATGCTGTCGCCGGGGTTGGAAGCGTAAAAGCCACCGGTAATATCCACGCCATACATCCAGTTCGGCGGCTTGGGAGAATAGGCTTTGTTCAGGTAGGTTTTCCAACTGCTGTTGGTGCTGATGTCTTTTTCGCTATCGGAAAAACCATTCAGTAAAAAAGCCGTATGCACCGACTGTTGCCCGAAGAATTTATCTACCCCGAAGTTTACAACTTCAGCCGCTATAACGTTATCGCCGGCGTTGAGAAAGCGGGCAATGTCAAGGGTTTCGTAGCGCCAGTGCCGTATATCGCCACCCTGCGGACCCATGCCCACATATTGGTTGTTGATGTAAAGTTTATAGCGGTTGTCTGCCGTGATGTTGATGATGTAATGCACCGGTTTCGCCGCCAGTGTCAGCTTTTTTCGGAACAATACCACGCTATAATCGGCAGACGATGCACTAGCATTTGTGATCCATACGCCATTCCATTTCTCTGGTTTGTAATGTACATCAGGAACATTAGGCTCCTGTGCATACAAAGTGTATGTAAAAGACAGGGCAAGCAAAAGCAAGGTGATAATTTTCATTGGCAAAGTGAAAGTAAACCTCAAAAGTAAAAACTAAAACAGGGTTCCTACGCTTTGTTTATATCGTTCTGTTTGCTTTATCCATTCATTGCATACACAATAATGTTGACGCCCAGTTTGGTATTGTCTTCGGCCAGAAACCGTTTGTTGCGAAAGTCGTAATCCCACTCGCAGCCATAATCTTTATTACTGTATAAAACTGCAATGCGGCCTTTTACTTCAATGGCTTTCAGGTACTCGTGCACCAGGTCATCACCCCAGCCATTCAGCTCGAAAGAAGTTGGCGGCGGTCCTTTTTCAAAGGAAAAAAAAGAATTGTAAATCGCGTGGTTGTTGGGTATTTTCTGTAAAGCCTCTGCGCCAAACAAAGCCGCCATCTGTGCCTCGAACGATTTGGCAAACAAACCGTCAATATCGTGGTTGCAATCGTCGGCGAATACAAAGCCACCATTCTCTATATAGTGTTTGAAGTTGCTACTTTCCTGCGCATCAAACTGCACCAGTCGGTGACCACTGAGATAACAAAACGGATACTGAAAAATATCGTGGCTGCTAAGATCAACCACTTTTTCCTGCAGCGAAACCGGTATGGTTGTGTACTCAATAAGCGAGTTCAGCAGGTTGGAAGGCATACGCTGGTCGGTGTCCCAGTCGCCCGATGTATATCGCAACCTGGCAAACGTAAATTTCGCTGCAGTTCTTATCGCCATGTAATGTTGCAATTTTACCGATAAAAAAATTTCATTTCTCTTTTTCGTTTACTTTCCGTTAGTTGCTTTGCCAGCAACACCATTAAAAATAAAGATTTGGAAATAACAGAAGCCGACCTGCACAGTTTATTGGGTAAATTATCACAATTAAAAAAGGAAATCCAGAAGGTGATTGTAGGGCAGGATGCCGTGATTGAAGAAATGATCATCGCGCTGCTGGCGGGTGGTCATTGCCTGCTGGAAGGTGTTCCGGGCTTGGCTAAAACACTTATGGTTCGCACACTCTCACAGGCTATGAGCTTGTCTTTTCGCCGCATCCAGTTTACGCCCGACCTCATGCCTACTGATATTATCGGCACTGAGATTTTAGAAGAAGATCATGCTACGGGCAAGCGATTTTTTAAGTTTAATAAAGGTCCTTTGTTTGCCAACATTATCTTGGCAGACGAGATTAACCGCACGCCGCCTAAAACACAGTCTGCCATGCTCGAAGCCATGCAGGAATTTGAAGTAACGTATGCTGGCAAAACGTATGCACTCGACAAGCCTTTCTTTATTTTGGCTACGCAGAATCCTATTGAGCAGGCAGGCACCTATCCGCTTCCCGAAGCGCAGCTCGACCGGTTTTTATTGTATATTAAGATTGGTTACCCAACCGCTGAAGAAGAAGCGAAAATACTTTCCAACACTACAGGCAATAAACAAGCGAGCATTCATACAATCCTTACTGGCATTGACGTTCAGCAGTTGCAGTTGTTGGTGCGCGATGTAACGATCAATGATGAACTGGTGCAGTATGTTACTTCGCTTATACGCGCTACGCGACCAGATACGACCACTGTAAACTATGTAAAAGAATGGGTGCGATGGGGCAGCGGTCCGCGTGCAGGTCAAGCATTAATTACTACAGCCAAAGCACGTGCTTTGCTAAAAGGCCGGTATGCCGTGTTGATGGAAGATTTACAGGCAATGGCGTATCCTGTTTTGCGCCATCGCATCCTCTTAAATTTTAAAGCTGAAGCAGAAAATATTTCGCCGGATGAGGTTACAGCAACGCTGCTGAAAACCATTGAACGGCCAAAAGGAAAATTACAGTAGCAACTGGGGTTATTTTATTAAGCGATGATGAAAAAATACAAGCAACAGATCAGCCCTATTGAGACGAGTTGAAGCAACTTCGGTCTCGCATCGTTGTGACCGAAGATTTGTTCTTTTTTCTCTTTTAAATAAAAATAAAAAGAATCACACTTGTATATCTTATTCGTTACTGAGGCTGGGTGTGGCACCTTTATATTTTTTTACTTAACGCGTGTGTTATGAAGAGCCGCCTTACCGATCCGAAAATATTAATGGCACTGAAGAACCTGCAACTGGCGGCGCGCACCACAGTCGATAACTTTTTACCGGGTATACACAAAAGTTATACAAAAGGTGCCGGTATGGAGTTTAGCCAGTATCGCAGCTACGAGCCGGGCGACGATTTAAGGCGGCTTGACTGGAAATTGTTTGCTCGTTCTGACCGCTATTATATCCGAGAGTCAGAGACGGAAACCAGGCTTAACGTCCTCCTGTTAGTTGATGCCAGCGCCTCTATGAACCATGACGACAATGGCTTCACTAAGATAGAGTATGCCCGCTACCTCGCCGTCTCGCTGGCTTATCTTACGTTAGCGCAGGGCGATGCGATTGGGTTGTATGTGTTTCAAAATAACAATCTCTTTTCATTGTACCGGTCATTCCGGTGTGGCGGGGCCGGTGGGCTTTCATGCGAACCATTCACCATATGGCAGCAGGAAGCTTCTTCGGGGTGCACAGGGTTCAGCTGCGAAGCTGTTGCTCCCCGGTATCCC
>CAZZZH010000055.1:0-5975 GCA_964658445.1 Ilyomonas sp. | reverse complement strand
AGCGACCAGCAACAACTGGCGCGTCTTTGTTTTCAGTTGGAAAACATACAGCCGACAGGGTCTTTTACCCAGCCGGTTCATTACAAAAACTTACTGCCGCAATCAAGTAAGGAACTTATCATTTTCATTACCGATTATTATCAGGAATCAGGAGAGATAACAGCACTTCTGCAGTCGCTGGCAACCAATAAAAGCGAAATAATTGTATTTCATCTTCTGGCTGAAAACGAAGCCAGCCCTGATTTTGAGGGCTTCACAGCATTAGAAGATTTAGAAACAGGACAAACCGTTAAGATAGATGCGGCGCTGGATAAGACGGCTTATCAGCAACGGTTGGAAGCTTATGTTGCTGGTATTAAAACAGAATTATCTCACCGCCAATTTAGTCATCAGCTACTGACCATGAATGAGCCATTAGACAAAGCGCTGCAACTTTTTTTGCTCACCCGGAAAAAAGTAAACCAATAAGTTTTGCTGCAGTTTCAACAACCCATATGGCTTTGGGCAAGCGCTGCTATTATGGTTCCCGTCATTATTCATTTGTGGAATATAAAGCAGGGTAAAACACTAAAAGTTGGCAGCATTTTTCTGTTTACTGAAAGCGCTAAATCAGGTGTAAAAACAAGAAAGATTACCGATTGGTTGCTTCTCCTGCTTCGCTGTTTTTTGCTTATCGCGTTCGTTCTGCTCATGGCAAAACCTTACTGGATAAAACCTGCCAACCCGCTTGAAAAAGGCTGGTTATTAATCCCGGAAAATGAGTTGGCCGAAGCTTACAAAGCTTATCAGCCTTTGATCGATTCGTTGCTAAACAAAGGTTATGTTCTTCGTGATTTCGATGCTTCTTTCAAAGAAAAAAACTTAAAAGAGGCATTGCAAAAAAAGCCAGATTCAACACACCGGAGTCTTGCTTCTTATTGGGCTTTACTAAAAGAAGCTGACGAAAACAATTCGCCGCAACTACCTTTTTTTGTTTTTACTGATAATATGCTGAAACATTTTGCCGGCGCGCGTCCTGAACTATCGCGTGCCGTTAAATGGTATGCAGTTGCCGGCAGCGATACAGCTTCTTCGTGGCTGCAAAAAGCCTATATAACTTCGGCTGATAGCCTCCGCATTGTTACCGGCAATAGTCATTCTTTCGGTACACAATATTCATATCAAAACTTGTCGCTCCACGACCCCAGCCAGTCATACATGACCCTTACTAACCATCTCTATGCAGGCAATGCGGATACAGATAGTACGCAGCCGGTTGCAGGCGTTGATACTTCCTTGCTTCATCTTGTTATTTATGCAAAAACAAAAGCTGCTGATGCCGGTTATGTGGAAGCAGCAGTAAATGCAATACGCAATTTTACACAGTATAAAATAAAAGTAACGACGTGCAATTCGGTAACAGATATACCGGCTGTCTGCGACTGGCTCTTCTGGTTATCTGAAGATACAATGCCGCCCATCTTGCAGGCTAAACACGTTTTAATGTATGTGCAAGGCTTTGCTGACAACAGAACGGCTGAGCTTTTGGTTGATAGCTACTCTTCGCTTGCGGCAACTGATCCGGTTCTAATTTATAAACGAATGCAAGGCATCAAAGATTCACCTTATCAAACCATTTGGCAGGATGCATTGGGAAACCCGGTATTGAGTCTTGAGAAAAGCAACCCTTCGGTATACCATTTTTATACTCGGTTCAATCCGCAGTGGAGCGACCTGGTGTGGAGTTCAACGTTTCCACAGGCGCTATACCAGTTGCTGGTTACAAAAAACAAAAGCGATGTAACAAATGATAAACGGTTAATAGACACCGCGCAAATGCAACCTGTTTTTGCAGTCAATCAAAGATCAATCAACAGCCGGAATCAGGCAGAGGTTGAAGATTTATCGCAAGACTTCTGGCTGATGATTTGGCTTCTTTTCCTGGCAGAAAGAATATTGTCTTTTCGTACAAAAAACAAAGAAGCATGAGCAGGCAAAGCCATCACTCAACTGTATCATCGCTTCAGAAAAGATGGAGCCGGCAACTCCTTTTTGCCAATGTATTGCTGGCGGTTTCTGTCGCTGTTTTGGTTTCCTTTATTGCCTTTAATTTCTTCGCTGCAAGCAGTTGGCTATTAGCTTTTGTTTTTCTGTTTGTTCTTGCTGCTATATTTTTTTCAGTAAAACAAAATGTGCGTGAACCGGATATAATATTGTACCTGAATCAAATTGAGAAAGGCTTTGAGGAGAGCGCCCATTTATTAACAAAGCCAGCCGAAGAACTGGACCTGCTAGAGCAGTTACAGCTTGCTAAAATTTACTCACGAGCAGATGGAAAGATAGCAACCCCGGCAGCCATACAACGAAAGATAAAAGGCTTCTCCCTTATACTGATTTCTGTGCTTGTTCTCGTGGTTGCCTGGTCTGTTTTTCCCTTTATCCATAAGCCTTACAGGCAAGAATCGATAAGTAAAAATGAGAACGGTTCTTTATTGAAAACCAAAATGGTCTTGCCACAAGTTAAAGATGCAACGATCATCATTACACCACCTTTTTATACTCATAAACCATCACGGCAACAACAGCAATTCAACATCGTTGCAGAGCAGAAAGCAAGGGTAAGCTGGGTGATAACTACTACACAAAAAGTAAAGGAGATTTACCTGTTGTTGAATGATAAATCGGTGCTTTCACTACGCACAACGAACAAAGAACAAACACAGTGGCGTGCAGACAAAGCCATAACAGCTTCCGGCTTTTACCAGTTAATTATTGATGGAAAATCATCGCAGCTTTACACTATCGAAATGATACGCGACGGGCCACCTGTTATCAACATTATCTCACCCGCGCCAAATACGTTTATCAAATTGGGCGAAGAAAGGAAAACCAATGTGGTCGTCTCTCTGTCGGATGATTATGGTATTGACAGTACATACCTCACGGCTACACTTGCCAGTGGCAGTGGCGAAGCAGTCACTTTTAAACAATTGAAGATGCCTTTTGCCGGCTTTATACAAGGCAGTAAAAAAGAGAATTTGCAAAAGCTGCTTAACCTCGCCGCAATTGGCATGGGCGATGGAGATGAGCTGTATTTTTATATCACTGCGACAGATAATAACAACCAGCAAAAGCGCTCGGATGTTTACATTGTAAGGTTAGAAGATTCTACACAACTTATGAGTTTGCCGGGTATGGTAAATGGGCTGGACATCAAGCCGGAACTGTTTCGCAGTGAAAGGCAGATCATTATAGAAACCGAGCAATTGCTGAAAGATAAAGACACGATCAGCGAATCCAAGTTCAATGAACAAAGCGACCGTTTGGGGACCGATCAGCAATTGCTGAGACTGCGCTATGGCAAGTACTTGGGCGAAGAAACGGAAAGCGAAATCCAACCTTCAACCAACAACAGCAACGATCTTTCTGATTTTGGAAATGCCGCCAAAGTAATCGATGAATATTCAGATAAACATGATGCCGCAGAAGACGCTAACTTCTTTGATGCACCTACCAAAAAGCAATTGCAGCTTATGCTTACCGAGATGTGGAAAGCCTCGCTCCAATTGAAAACCTACAAACCTAAAGACGCTTTGCCTTTTGAATACAATGCACTGCGATTACTAAAAGACCTTCAGCAAAAGACAAGAGCTTATGTAGCCAAAACCGGGGTGAAGACCACACCTTTACAAGTGGAAAAACGATTGTCTGGCGAGCTGGATAAAATCATTCAGCCGGAAGTTAAAGAGAACCGGAAGTTTAACGATTCTTCAACTATCATACTGCGGAAGGGGTTGGCCATTTTGGAAAAAATTAGAAGCGGTGAGGTTTTGCAAAGCAATGACAAAAGCGTGTTACAGGATGCTTTGCCCATGCTAAATAATAAAGCCGTTTTAGAACCGGCTGCTTATCTTCCGGCTTATCAATCGTTGCAAAAAATCGGTGGTAATATTTACCAGCCAATTGATATAACCCTTGTTGGCAAAGCATTCCAAAAGATGATTCAAAAAATGAGAAGTGTTCCTCAGTCGCCTGCTACCACAGCCGATATGAACCTTTCGCAACGTTATTTTATCAACTTAACAAAGCAACGTAGTGGAGTGGAATAATAGCGTTTGGGTTGCAGGTTGCCTTCTTTTTATCTTCTTGTTTTGGAAAGAGATAAAGCGGAGTAACAAATCTTATCTCATCGCAAGATTAGTAGCTTCTGCACTGTCCGTCATCACCCTGGTGTGCATGGCATTGCCTGTTTATTATACGGAAAGAAAAAAGGAAATGAACAGGGAAGCTGTGATGTTAACCGATGGCTACAATCCCGATTCTGTGCTTTCATTTTTAAAAAACAGAAAAGGTATTGCCGTTATTAGTCTCGACAAAAACATTCAACACGTTGGTTCTTATCAGGCCGATTATTTAGCTGACCTCAGTTTGCTTCCGGAAAAATATAAAGACAAAAATGTCTACCAGGTATTTGGTTTTGGGCTTGCTGAAAATGTGTTGGAGGAATTGAAGAATGCTTGTCTTTCCTTTCATCCAAATCAACTTTTTGCGGGCATAACGGCAATACATTGGCAGCAAAAAATAAAAGCCGGCGAGAAGCTTTCGATAGAAGGCAGTTATCACAATCCCACTGCTTCGCGGGTGAAAATAACACTAAGCCGTTTTGGTGAAACCTTTGATTCATCTGATGTTGCTGCAGGTAAAGATGAAAGTTTTCATCTCGCTATCATTCCTGCAAATGAAGGAAGGGCAGTGTATTCGTTATCCGTTATATCAGGTAGCGATACGGTTGAAAAAGAAACGGTGCCGGTGCAGGTAGAAGAAAATAAATCGCTGAACATTTGTATGCTTTCTTCGTCGCCCGATTTTGATACAAAGTTTTTAAAAAACGATCTCTCTTCTCAGGGTTTTTCCGTAATAGCCCGAAGCCGCATCAGCAAAGGAAAGTATGCAACGGATTATCTCAATGCTACCCGCGTTCCACTGGATCACCTTACGGCTTCGCTGTTAGAGAAAACGGATGTACTGATAGCTGATGCCAGCGAGTTGAATGTTGTGCCGGCATCTGACCTGGCAGTCATTAGAGCGCAGGTTGAACAAAAAGGAATGGGAATGATTGTGAAGGAAGACACGCTTCTCAAGCCACCGTTTCTTTCTTTTTTTCCTGCACAAATATCAACTGACAGCTTGCAACAAATAGCCCTTTCTTTATTGGACACAACAGATAAAATGCCGGCGCTGATTACTGATCATCCACTCTTTCTAAAAAATACAAGCGATGGTCAACCCATTGCAACGGATAATAAAAACCACCTGTATGCAGCAGATACTTTATTTGGCTTAGGCAAGATCGTTTTTACCACACTTCCCAATACTTATCGTTGGGCGCTGTCAGGCAATGAAAATGCGTATCAACATTTCTGGACCACATTATTAAAACGCGTTGCCAGGCCTTCGCTGCAACAGGAATCCTGGAGCTTCTCACCCTTGCTTCCAGTGATTAATAATCTGGTAGAGGTTCGTCTTCAAACGAATACTGCGGGCATTCCCGAGGCGCAGATCAATGGCGAGTCTGTTTACCTTGAAAGCAATCCTGACCTGCCTTTTCTGTGGTCGGGCAGGTATTATCCCAAACACGAAGGCTGGCAAACTGTAATTGGTTTAAACGGAGCTATCTATTATGGGTATGCTTACAGCAAAACCCAATGGCAGTGCCTGTTGGCGTCGCAAAAAATAGAAGCTACCCGGCAATATGCTTCGCAACATGCTGCACTTACTGAGAAAGAACAGGCAAGGTATTTTACTGAAAAAAAAGAAGTACCAAAGATTTGGTTTTTTATTCTCTTTACTATGTCTTGTGCTTTTTTATGGTCAGAAAGTAAAAATATATTTGGCAAAAAATAACCACAGCTTCGCAATTGGCAGCCATTTTCTGGCTTCATTTTTAGAGCTATATTTTAAAACAAAGACCATGAGTACAATTGATAAAAGCAGCG
>CAZZZH010000054.1:16961-19664 GCA_964658445.1 Ilyomonas sp. | reverse complement strand
ACGGATGGTGCGGTAGCTCAGTCGGTAGAGCAAAGGACTGAAAATCCTTGTGTCGCCGGTTCGATCCCGGCTCACACCACGGTTAAAAATAAAAAGCAGCTGTAAAATTTATAGCTGCTTTTTTTATCCTTGAAATCTTTATTCGTCATAAGATGATACGGGCTCGCAGGTACAAATCAGGTTTCTGTCGCCGTAGGTGTTATTAATACGCGAAACAGACGGCCAGAATTTATGCCTCGTAACGTAATGCAACGGGAATGCAGCTTCCGTGCGCATGTAGGGATGGTTCCAATCATCGGCGCAAACAACCGCTTGCGTGTGAGGTGCATTTTTCAAAGCATTGTCTGACTTATCAGCCCTGCCTTCTTCAATCGCTTTTATTTCTTCACGGATCGAAATCATAGCTTCGCAAAAACGGTCAAGCTCAGCTTTGTCTTCGCTCTCTGTTGGCTCAATCATAATGGTTCCGGGAACAGGAAAGCTCATTGTCGGCGCATGAAAACCGTAATCTATTAAACGCTTGGCTACATCTTCTGCTTCTATGCCGCTTGTAGTTTTAAATGGACGCAAATCAATAATAAATTCATGCGCACACGTACCGTTGTTACCACTGTATAAAATAGGGTAATGATTACTTAATCTTGCCCGCATATAATTCGCATTCAGGATGGCATATTCAGTAGCTTTCTTTACGCCGTCGCGACCCAGCATTTTGATATAAGCATAACTGATCAACAAGATACTGGCAGAACCAAACGGAGCCGCACTTACGGCATGTTGATTAGCGGCTGTTCTTGATTGTTCATTTACTATTGTCAATCCACTATTTGCCGTAAACACATGTCCCGGCAGGTATGGCTTCAGGTGTTCTCTTGCGCAAATAGGACCCATTCCCGGGCCACCACCGCCATGCGGAATGGAAAAGGTTTTGTGCAGGTTTAAATGGCACACATCAGCACCAATGGTTGCCGGCGATGTAAGCCCAACTTGTGCATTCATATTGGCACCATCCATATACACTTGTCCGCCGTTCTCGTGGATGATGCTGCAGATGTCCTGTATGCTTTCTTCAAACACACCGTGTGTAGATGGATACGTCACCATCAGCGCACCTAGCGTGTCTTTGTACTGAATAGCTTTGGCTTTTAAATCAGCCATGTCTATGTGTCCGTCGGCATCACTTTTAACAACCACTACTTTCATTCCTGCCATCACCGCACTTGCAGGGTTAGTGCCATGTGCAGAGATGGGTATCAGCACTACATCGCGGTGTGCATTGCCCTGCGCTATATGATATCGCATAATGGTAAGCAGCCCGGCATATTCACCCTGCGCACCACTGTTGGGCTGCAGGCTGCACGCATCGAAGCCGGTGATGGCACAGAGATATTGGCTCAGTTCATCAATCATCAATGCATAGCCCGCGGCTTGCTCTGCCGGCACAAACGGGTGCAACTGGCTAAATTCCGGAAGGCTTACCGGTATCATTTCCGAAGCGGCGTTCAGTTTCATGGTGCAACTGCCCAGCGATATCATGCTGTGTGTAAGCGACAGATCTTTGTTCTCTAATTGCTTCAAATAACGCATCATTCGGCTCTCGCTATGATGGATATTAAAGACAGGATGGGTAAGGTAAGCGGAGGTTCTCCTTAAACCATCCGGAAGGTAATCTAATGTATAATCCTCTTCTTCAAAAGTGATGGCAACTTCTTCTGCCTGTTGTGCCAAAGCAAATACATGTGCTATATTCAGCACATCCTGCTGCGTGGTGGTTTCATCTAAAGAAATACCAATGGCTCCCTCTTCAAAATAGCGGAAATTAATCTCCGCTTGTTCTGCCAACGATCGAATCGCTTTTTGATCTCCTCTCAGTTTTATGGTATCGAAATAGTATTCATTTTCATTCTGAAAGCCCATGTCTGCAAGGCTTTCCGCCAGAGTTTGCGTTAATAAAGCCACGCGCTCCGCAATGGCTTTCACACCTTCGGGTCCGTGATATACGGCATACATGGCAGCCATATTGGCCAATAAAGCCTGCGCCGTGCAAATATTGCTCGTAGCCTTCTCGCGCTTGATGTGCTGCTCTCTTGTTTGCAAAGCCATGCGCAAGGCACGGTTGTTTTGCCCGTCTACACTTACACCAATAATACGACCCGGGATACCCCGTTTAAATTCTTCCTTGGCAGCAAAGAAAGCCGCGTGCGGACCGCCATACCCCAGGGGCACACCAAAGCGTTGTGCCGAGCCAATAGCAACATCGGCGCCCAGCTCGCCGGGCGAAGTCAATAAGGTCAAAGCCAATAAATCAGTCGCCATTACCACATAAGCCTTTACGGCATGAGCAGCTTCAATAAAGCTTCTGTAATCTTTTATTTCGCCATTATCATTCGGGTATTGAACAAAAACACCAAAGTAACCCTCATCCAACTGCGCATTTTCAAAAGCATCAAACACTAGCTCTATACCAATCGGTTCAGCTCGCGTAACCAACACATCTTTGGTTTGCGGAAAGATAGCCGCATCTACAAAGAACTTCGGCTTCGTAATCTTTCCGGGATTGTTAGCATGATGAAACAACATCGCCATGGCTTCTGCCGCTGCCGTGGCTTCATCCAGCAACGATGCATTGGCAAGTTCCAGTCCGGTCAGGTCGCTTACCATCGTTTGAAAGTTCAGCAAGCTTTCCAGCCTGCCCTGCGCTAT
>CAZZZH010000054.1:0-16951 GCA_964658445.1 Ilyomonas sp. | reverse complement strand
CTGGTAAGGCGTGTACTGCGTGTACCAGCCGGGGTTTTCAAACAGGTTGCGCAGTATTACGCTGGGCGTAAACGTATTGTAATAACCTTGCCCGATATAAGTTTTGTACAGCTTATTCTTTGCCGCCGTTTCTTTTATTTCCGAAAGATACTGCTGCTCGCTCAGCGCGTCTGGCAACGCCAGCGGCTGCTGCAAACGAATGCTTTGCGGGATGGTCTTCGCAATCAGTTCCTCCAGGGTTTGCACACCGATGGCGGACAACATCTCTCCTGTTTCGCTTTCTGAAATACCAATATGCCGTCTCTCAAATTCGGTATGCTGCTGCTGAAATAGATTCATAGATAAGGAAATTAAACGCGTGTTTTTTGCAATGCGCAAAGGTACATCGCGCCGCTTCCGCCTGCAAGCCGAAGGAAAAACTGTGCATATTGTTAGGATAACTTTATCAGGTGAGAAAGAGAGGCTGCGGTTGGCTCTCCTATAACTTTTACCAACCCGCGTAAGTGGTAGCGCCGCTTCTTACGCCATCTTTTCTCTTGTTTTCTGGAAATGGAGTTTTGGTCAATAGCTCAATAAACTTATTATACCCCATTCCTGAAAAGGAATTGCATATAATGAACTTATTATGCTCGATTCCGGAAAAGGAATCGTGTGCAATAAGCTTATTATATGCAATTCCTTTCAAGGAATGAGGCTCAATAAACTTATTATGTCCGATTCCCCGTAAAGAATGGCATCCAATAAGCTTATTATGCTCGATTCCCTTTTAGGAATGGGATATAATAAGCTTATTGGAAGAAATTAGAGAGAAGGAACCAGTCAAAATCAGATTATTGAGCATTTTACCGATTATCACCTGAAAGATGAGAAGTGTTTTTTAGGCAAAAAAGCAGCGAAGGATGGCTTTCTGTGCCTGCCGGCGCGCACAGCCCGAATAGCGGACAAGGCGTACAAGAGTGCGACGCAACTGGGCTTAACCGGAGTTGCTGGCTTCTGGTCCATAATGGCTGTTCCTGTATTTCCGGCTGCTCTCTGCCGGTGCTTATCTATTTACTTAGGGCAATTCAACAGGCGTTTCTGCCGCCGGCTCCATTTCAGGTCTTCTGGTATTTCTTCATTTTCGTAAGGCCGGGGTTTGAACAGGGGCACGCGCAGGATGAAGTAGGCATCGGCGCTACGCCCTTTGCGAAGCACACCCAGGTTGATAAGCGATGCCGAACCAATGGTAAGCGGACCCAGCCGGAACGCCATGCCGCTTTGGAAACCGCCGGCAAACTGGTAGGTAAACGGCAAATAAAAGCCCACCCATGAAAGCTCGGCGCGGGGTGTAACCGATAGCTGCGCCAGCGTATGCGTACCGGTGTAATAAGCCGGCTGCGAGGTGATGATGGGCATAGAAAAATGGGCTGCTGCGGAGAGCCAGGGATTAAAGCTATAATCGAAAGTAAGATGGAGCGTGGTGGGCAGGTCCATGGTAAAATGCGTGTCGGACTGGCGACCTGGAAACTTGCGTTTGTAGAAGTTGGCAATGCTTACCAGCGTGGTGCTGTCGGGAGGTATAACGAGGTCCTGAAAAATATATTGCTGCCCGGTAAGGTGTGTGTTGTAGGAGTTGGGCGACGAGCGGTAGCGGATGCTGCCGATATCGCTGATGGAAGCGCCGGCTTTCCACCGGTAATTGTTGGTTTCTTCGTTGTAGGCAGTTTCGTAAACCTGCATGACATCGCGGTATTCGTAGGTAACGCCGATATCGGCGCCAACGCCGGGCTGCCGGAAAAATTTATACTGGTACTGGTTATCCCAGTCATCCATAAAATCGGAATAGTTGATGTTGATATTGCCGGTGGAATTAACGGCGCCACCATACTTGAGAAGCTGCGATACATCGGCTGTAACGGAATCGTTGTAGGTAAACGAAAGATGATTTGCCGTAAGGTAAGCGCCGCCCTGGCCACCTAATAATTTTAAAGACACGGCTGCCTTCCACACGCCATAATCGGTAATACCAATCTGGCGGCTGTAGGTAAAGGCAAGCTCGTTCCAGGCATGCGCCTGCAAAGAACCACCCTTGATGTTGATTGAAGATTGGTTGAATTGTGTAGGATCGTCCTGCAGGGCAATGTTGAGCAGGTTCGGGTCGAGCCGGTCGGCATTGCCCTGGAAACGGAATCGCGAGGTAACCGCAATTGCGTTTTTATCGTTCAGGCGAAGCATAAAACCGGGTCCTAAAATATCAGAAAAAGCCGCACCCCGCCCGGTTTTGGTAATGGGAAGCGGCACACGTGTGTAGTTTGTTTTGTCGCCTAAGTCGAGGCTGAGCACATTGTTTTGAAAACCAAAGCCAAAACCCAACAGGTTTACATCGGCACGAAAGCGATGATCTAAAATGTTGGCAGGGTTAAATAAAGTGCCGTAAACCCCGGTGTAGGAAGCTACATCGTAGCCAGTATAAGACTGAGCCCGGGCGCAGGCAATACAAGCTATAAAGAACAAAACGGAAAGATAGGATCGCCTCACAAGCACAGTTGTAGTTGATGATGCAATAGTAACGTAAAACGCTGCAAGTATCATACATGCAGGCAGCTTTCTTTTTCAATACGGCTTCTGCATTTGTTGTCTAATTTGCAAGCCAATCGATACCACATGACCAAAACCAGATTAGAAGCCTTTAGCGATGGTGTATTGGCTATAATTATCACGATTATGGTACTGGAGCTGAAAGTGCCGCACGGCGATAGCTGGAATTCGCTGCAACCCTTGATACCTGTGTTTCTCAGCTATGTCATCAGCTTTTTACTTGTGGGCATTTACTGGGGTAATCATCACCATTTACTGCATACGGTTAAAAAGATTAACTCCGGCATTATGCTTACCAACCTGCACTTGTTGTTCTGGCTGTCTTTAATCCCCATCGCCACCGGCTGGATGGGAGAAAATCATTTTGCACCGCATACCATTACGCTGTATGCAATCGTAGCTATCATGTCGGGCTTTGCCTATGCCTTATTACAACGTTGTATTTTAAAAAGCAATGCCCTTTCGCCCGAACTGGCAGCCGCACTGCGACGACAAACCACCAAAGCGGTTATCTCTATTTCTACTAACCTGCTCGCCATCCCGCTGGCTTATGTAAACCCTGTTATTTCAGGTATTTTATTTACGGCTCAGTCTGCCATCTGGCTTATTCCAGACCGTCATGTAGAAAGAGCCATAGAGCATGACAGTGCAACGGAGTAAGGATGAGCACAACGATTTTTTTCTTACTAATATTAATGTTTTCTTGTAAAGAAACTGCTCTCTGCTGCTGCAATACTTTGTATATTTATGGAGTATGACGCATAAGACAAAAGGCATCGTTCTGCGCACCATCCGGTATGGCGAAACCAGCGTGGTAACGACCATTTATACTGAGTTGTTCGGCATTCAAACCTATATTGTAAAAGGCGTTCGGCAAAGTGGGAAAAAGACACAGGGAAAAGGTACCTATTTTCAACCCGCGGCGATGCTGGACCTGGTGGTGTATCATAATGACCTTAAAAACCTGCAATTTATCCGCGAGTACAACTGGAGCTTTTTATATCAAGATGTGCTGTTCGATGTCATAAAAAATTCGGTGGCCATGTACATCGTTGAGCTGCTTTTGCATAGCCTGAAACAACCGGAAGCCAACCCCGAATTGTTTTACCTGATAGAAGATACGCTGAAGCAGTTAGACAAAGGCACCGATACTTTTACGGCAAACCTGCCACTTTATTTTATTCTTCATTTGAGCAATGAACTGGGCTTTCAGTTGCAAGGCACCTACAGCAAAGCTACGCCAGTGCTGGATTTAATGGAAGGTGTATTTATAAGCGATATACCGCTTCACCCTCACTACATCAGCGGAGAGCTGGCAAAAATCACTTCAGATATTATGAACATTACATTCTATAACGACCTGGAGACAATACAACTGAACAGAACTATCCGCAGGCAGTTGACACAATTATATCAGCAATTTATAGCGCTGCATATCCAGGACTTTGGCGAAATGCGCAGCCTTCCCATTTTGCAGGAGATATTGGGATGAGATTAAAACAATCTTCTCACTTCGCTAAGCTCTTCATTTAACAATAAACCGCCCGGCTTTTTTCCCTGTTCAAAGCTTCCCAATTTGTTTTCCATCTGTAATGCTCTTGCGCCGTTGGATGTAGCAAATTGCAAGAGTTGTTCATTCGTAATAAAGGGAAAACATTTCTTCAATGCTTTCATTTCATCCAATAGATTCAGGCTCCAATTGCTGGCAAGACTATCCGTTCCCAGAACAATGTTGCAGTTATTTTTCATCAGCATTTCTATCGGCGGCACCGCATTTTCAATGTACAAATTCGCATTGATACAAACGCACCAGAACAAGTTTTGCTGACATACTTCTGCCTGCGCTTTTGCATACAACACATCTTCTTCTCTGGTAAACGTATTGTGCACCAGCATTACGTTTCGAGCATTTCTTAATTTAGAAAAATAGGTTTGCAAACTGCTTTTTCCCGATGGCACAAAAAAGCTATTGTCCATTTTCATCAAGCTGTACATGCGGGTAAAATCACCGCTGCCTTGTGTAAATAATTCATCTTCGAAAGGAGCTTCCTGGTTGTGAAGGCTAATGGTTTTATTTTGAAAATAAGGCTGCAACAGAAACCATAATTCCTGCGAAACAGAATAAGGTGCGTGGGGAACAAGAGCAGTTGATGATAGATTTTTGATCGTTGATAGAGTGTTGAATAATTCATAAAGACTCAATGAATGATGCAACCTTGTTTGTGCTACTTCGGGTAGCCAGCCACTCGCTTCAATAAAGTTATAATAAGCAAGGTTGCCCTTTTGTTTTTGAGAGAATGTAATAGCATTGTTGCAAATGTCTCCCACAGCAACGATGCCATTACTTATCATTTCGTTCTCACCAATGTCAACAGCTTTAAGAATCTGTTCTTCTGCAAAATTCCGCTTGGTAACTACAGAAAAAACAAAGTCAACCAAGCCTGTTCTTTCCGGTATCAATCCTCGCATGTGGCTTAGTTCTAAGTGGCAATGACAGTTAATAAACCCGGGGCAGAGTATTCCCTTTAATTCTGTTGCATCATCACCTATCTCTTCTTTTGAAAGTACACTTTGCACTATGCCATTCTCATCCGTTATTAAACCTTTGTTTGTCTGCAGATGAAAGCCATCAAACAAAAAAGAAGGCGCATATTTTCTATAACCCACAGCAAAGACGTTTGTTGAAGCACAAACGTAACTGATGATTTGTTAGCATAGTTTTATCAACCTATTTCTTCATAAAATTCACCGTTCATAAAAATATTTATAAAATAGTTTGGTTTATATTATAAACTAATCTACGTTTGTGATGTCAATTTATTTTTTATGAAACCTATTGTCTTATTATCGATGTTTTTCTTCACCCTGTTTTCTGCCTCTGCGCAGGTAAAAATCTCGGGCAGCGTGAAGGATTCTCGAGGCAAAAAAATCGTCGGCGCCAGCATCACATTAAAGGACACTTATGATGGCGCTACTTCAGACTCGAGCGGTAATTACTCGTTTACCACTACCGAAACCGGCGCACATGTTTTAACCGCTTCCGCCGTTGGCTTTACAGAAGTAAGCCAGAATATTACCATAGCCCAGGAAGCCCTGACAGCAAACTTTTCCATCAAAGAAAAATTTGATGAGTTAAAAGCGGTAACCGTTACTGCCGGCTCATTTGCGGCAGGTGATAGCAAGCGTGCTGTTACCGTTTTGAGTTCGATAGATGTTGCCACGGTAGGCGGTGGCAATGCCGACATTACATCTGCTATCAAAACCCTTCCGGGTGCGCAACAGGTAGGCGAGCAGGAAGGTTTATTTGTACGCGGCGGTGCCGGCTACGAAACCAAACAGTTTATTGATGGCACTTTGGTGAACAATCCTTATTTCGCATCTGTTCCCGACATTGCAAGCCGTGGTCGGTTCCTTCCTTTTTTATTTAAAGGAACGGTATTCAGTACAGGTGGCTACTCTGCATTATATGGACAGGCTTTATCCTCGGCAGTCATTTTAGAATCCATCGATTTGCCTGAAAAAACATCCGCTAACCTGTCGGTTTCGCCCTTGTTCTTAGGTGGCGGTATTCAATATTTAAATAAGAAAAAAACGGCTTCGTGGGGCATTAATTATGGCTACACAAATCTTATCGCTTACTTCAATATTATAAAACAAACTCCCGATTTTTTTAAGATGCCGGTGCTAAACAATGGCGATGCGAATTTCCGTTTCAAAACGAAAAGCGGAGGCATGGTAAAATATTATACCACCTTTGGCAACAGCGATCTTGGCTTGCGTCGCCCGGATATAGACAGCACGGTTTTGAAAGATGCTTTTCGCATTAAAAACATCAACTGGTACAACAATCTGAGCTGGCGCGAAAACCTCGGGAAAGGCTGGAAGATGAACCTTGGCAGCAGCTTCAGTACTAACAAGGATAACGTAGTGCAACAATTACAAAATGCAGAAAACCAACAACAGTATTTTGACCAGAGTAAGTTCTGGCTGTACTACAAAAATTTCTCTTTAGAAAGGCTTGATAATGTTGGGCAGGTAAAAGCTGTGTTTGAAAAAAAACTAACTGGAATCAATGCCATCCGATTTGGCGGCGAGTACTGGAATTCATTAAGTAAATATAGCTTCAACGATTCTGCTTACAAACTCTCAGACAATTACCAGGCATTATTTGCAGAAACAGATATCTATCTCACCAACAGCCTTGCAGCCAAGCTAGGCGCTCGTTTCGAGCATTCTTCCATAATTGATAAAGTGAACCTGGCGCCCCGTATATCATTAGCCTACAAAGTGGGCGAAGGCGCATCGGTATCGGCAGCATATGGTATCTTTTATCAAAAACCAGAAAACAGCCAGTTGTTTTATACACGCAATCTCGGTTATACAAAAGCTACTCATTACATCGTGAATTATCAGAAGCTCAGCAACGATAGGATCTTTCGAATAGAAGCTTATTATAAAGAGTATAATGATCTTGTAAAAACTGTGCCGATCAACTATCAATATTCTACTTATAACAATAGCGGAGGCGGCTATGCGCGAGGCGTTGAACTGTTTTTCAGAGATAAAAAAAGTGTAAAGAATTTGGACTACTGGGTTAGTTATTCTTACCTTGATACAAAAAGAGATTACCTGAATTACCCGGAACGACTGCAGCCCAATTTTGCGGCAAACAATACGCTTTCGTTAGTGGTAAAACGCTTTATTATGAAATGGAAAACCGGTATCAGCGGCACCTATAGCTTTGCTACCGGCAGACCCTATTACAATCTGCAGTATGATGATAACAACAAAAATTATTTTCTTGCCGACCAGGGTAAAACAAAAGCATACAATACACTTGGTATAAGTGCGTATTATGTGCCTTCTGCTGGCAAAACGAACGCAAAAACAAATACGGTTTTGTTTGCCAGCGTAACGAATGTGCTGGGATACAATCTGGTTTATAATTACAACTATTCTTACAACGGCTTTTACAAAGAACCAATAACGCCACCAGCTAAACGTTTCTATTTTATAGGTGCTTTCTTTAGCTGGGGAATAGATCGCTCGCAGGACGCAATCAATGGCAATTTGTAGCGATAGGACATTACTTATTCACTCACTAATATTGAATCTTATCTTAACTATTAAATCAATCATTATTATGGAAAATCAATTGTACAAAGACGATTTGCTGTGGCAGACCGCAAAGCGCAGAGCAGGCTTTAAAACAACTTTGCTGGTGTATATACTGGTCAATTTATTACTGGTAGGTATCTGGTACGCTACCAGAGGCTCCTATTTCTGGCCGATTTGGCCAATATCAGGATGGGGTATTGGTATGCTCGGGCAGTACATAGGCGCTTATCATTCAACAAAACTTTTCTCGGCCGAAAGAGAGTACCAGAAATTAAAAGAAAGTGTTCAACAATAGAATACTTTGCCTGGTTATACGCATTCATATTACTACAAAACAATCAATACAAAATCAAAAAAAATGAAGCACTTCCTCCTCTCGATTACAATGCTGGCAAGCATTGCAGCGTTTTCGCAATCTGACAAGTACACAATGGCAATGCAGAAAAATTTAGCTATGCTCGACTCTGCAAAATCTGCAGCCTCTCTTAATGCAGCCTCCGCTGCTTTCGAGCGCGTAGGCGATGCAGAAAAAACACAGTGGTTGCCTTACTACTGGGCTGCACTTGCAAAAGTGCGTATTGGCTGGGTAGATAATAGCGTGGACAAAGACAAGCTGGCTGACGAAACCAAGGCGCTGATTGCAAAAGGCGAAGCCATCAACAGCAACTCTGAATTTCAGACGCTGCGCGATATGGCTGCTGTGCAGCAGATGACGGTGAACCCGCAGGAACGCTGGCAAACGTATGGTAAAGAGGCTTCAGATGCTTTGCAAAAAGGAATGCAGATGGATCCAAAAAACCCTCGCCTGTATTACCTGCAAGGCATGAGCGTGGTGAACACGCCGGAGCAATTTGGTGGCGGAAAAAAAGCTGCGCTTCCTATCTTTCAGAAAGCTGCCGATTTGTATAAAACAGAAGAAAAGAAACCTCTGTATCCAACTTGGGGAGCCGATAAAACAGATGAACAAATAGCATTGTGTCAGCAATAAGATAGATACAACAGTAAACGCAGCATGCATCTTATTCTGTTGCGTTTACTATTGTTGTTTACCTTAAAAAAACAGAATCATGATAGAACAGGAAGAGATCTTTTTTAGTGAAGCGGAAAGCCTTCAGTTAATCACAAAAATGATTAGCAAAGCAAAAAGCGATTTCATTGAAACCGGTATCAGTGCACTAATGTGGGGCAGTATTGTTACCGTTTGCGCATTAATACAATTTGCTTCGTTTTTTTATAATATTCCGTGGGCAGGTTGGGTATGGATGCTTACTTTTTTTGCCATCATCCCGCAAATAATTATTTCTATCCGAGAGCAAAAAAAACGCAAGTTCAAGTCGCATGAAGACAGCTTGGGTGGCATCTGGATTGCGTTTGCAATTACTATGTTTTTACTTTCCTTTTATCTCTCTTCTATACATGTTCCTGCTGGTTTTGATTTGCATCCGGATACACTGATTCTTATCATCTACGGTATTCCCACTTTTTCCACTGGTTTCGCAAGACGTTTCATACCCATGCTCTTTGGGGGCGTAGCTTGTTGGGTATTCGCTGTTATCAGCTTTTATACGCCTTATCCGTATGTAATGCTTTTGGTGGCTGGAGCTGCCTTGCTCGCGTGGTTCATTCCTGGGTTAATCCTCCAACGCAGATATCTGAAAGCAAAAAGAGCGCAACATGTTTAACGATTTAGATCCTATATTACACTCGCAGTTGCGCCTTGCTGTAATGAGCTTGCTCATTAGTGTAAAAGAAGCAGAGTTTACTTTTATTAAAGAGAAAACAAATGCCACTGCTGGCAACCTGAGTGTGCAGGTGCAGAAGCTGAAAGAAGCGGGATACATTGATGTAACAAAAGAATTCAAAGACAATTATCCAAATACTACTTGTAAGATAACAAAGCAAGGCATCAAGGCATTTGAAAGCTATGTGGCTTCGCTGCAGCAATATCTGAATGCAGGAAAACAGGCATTGAAATAAAGATTATTCTATCATTTGTTTATACAAATCAATGATCTCGTCTACCTGCTTATGCAATGAAAAGTTGGCTTCCACAAACGCCCTTGCTTTATTACTTTCTTCTGCGAATTTTTGATTGTGTAAGTATTCAAAAATCGCCACTGCAATTGCTTTTGCATTGAAGGTTTGATATTTATAACCAAAGCCATCAAACGCTAACTGGCGTATACCGCCAACATCGCTTACTACTGGTATACAGCCACAACTCATCGCTTCCAATAACGCCAGGGGCAAGCCTTCAAAGTCGGAAGTAAGAAGAAAGATATCGATCTGTTGGTAAGCACCGAATGTATCGGTTTGTTGGCCAGGCAATTGAAAAGAGTTTTCTATTCCATACTCGCTTATTTTCTCTCTCAGCAGAGCATCGCTGGGTCCATCGCCAACCATTAAGAAAGAAATTTTATCAGTCAGCTTTTTGATTTCTGCTGCTACTTCTACCCATTTATCCACACGCTTTTGCGGACGAAAACGGGCTACTAAGCCAACCGTTAGCCGCCCGGTTGACCGATTGATTTTATCAGCATTGCTGAACTTATCCGTATCAATACCATTTAATATAGTAACGCCTTTTTTTACTTTAAAAAAACGTCCTTTCTGGGATTCTTTTATCACCTCACCCACTTCGTGAGACACATAAATCACTGCATCGAAATAACTGTAGCTAAAGCCACTGAGGGTGTAATTGTACTTGGAATAATGCGTGACCAAATTGTGTTCTGAATAAATGAATTTCGTTTTTTTCTTCGTAAACAATTTGGCTACAATGCCCATCCAGCCTGCCACGGGAAGGTGCATGTGCACAACATCATAATCGCCTGCGGCAATGGAACGCAGAAAAGAAATGTATTCAAACAGAAAGCGCACCGTTGTTATTCTGTAGTGATAGGCTTTGCGGATATTGCCCTCGACTTGCGGCAACAATCCTAATTTTTTATGGTCGAGAACAAACAGGTCGCTTTCCACTTCCTGCTGAAATTTTTTAGACGCAAATATTTCGCGCAGCAGCACTTCGGCACCGCCATAACTGAATACGCGAATAACATGAGCGACCTTAATTTTATTCATACGTTTTTCTACTAAAGAAACACAAAAGAAAGAGATACAAAGCTTAGCTTCTTCTTGTATTTTCTTTTGCCAATACCTTTTGGTTCAACAATTTTTTTATGCTTATGCCGATACGATTTGCAGGATGCGCTGCTTTGTTTCTTCTGAAAAAGAAGTTTTTGGAGAAGTACGGTTGTTGCGGTTTGCCACGATAATATTTTTCATGTATTCATCCACATATTTCGATGGCGGCAACTGCATAAAATCCATCAGCTTCTGGATAAACAAGTGCGGGCCTTTTACAAAATCTTCATAGTGCGATTCATACACGTTAAGACCTAATTTTTTAATCTCGTAAGCCGTTGTCTCCATCAATTTTTTATATTGAAAAGCGGTAATCAAAGCCGGGTCGTCTTTTAATGCTTCGGCTTCTTTTTCTTCTTCGGGAGAATAAGCGCCTACCCACCACAAACGGTTGATACCTTTTGTTTGCCAGAAGCCGACCTCAAGCCAGGAACGCACCGTCGCGATTGGTTCGCGCACAATATTCACAATGATAGCATCGGGAAAAATACTGGTTAAATATTCAAGCCTTGCCGGACCAGTAAACTTCATAATCAAGCGCTTTCTGCCTTGGTATTTTACCTGTTTGGCAAGCATAGAACGAATGTGTATTTTTTCTTCTTCAGTTGCCTTAGTGTCCAATAAAAACCCGCGCGAAAAATCTATTCGCTTACCAGTAATCTTCTCCCAAAAATTATATCGTTCTATCGGGCTGAAGATGGCAAGATTAAGCAACTGAGTGCTGCGGTTTTGCCTTGTGTTTTTACTTACACCAACAAAGTTCCAAAACTTAATAAGGCGCCACCATTTGTTATCAAACAGCCTTCTCAAATAATTGATTTGCGGCAGCGATGGAAAAATTTCCTGGTAGTTATTATGCCAGGCCAGGTCTTCGTGCTGAAATAAAATTTCGGAAATAATAGTAGTGCCTGACCGACCGCTACCGAATAAGATAATGGGCTTGTTCAGCAACGCTTCGTATTGTTTAGAATCACTCATAAGCAGTTATACAACGGCTTTATCAGCCACGATATCGAGTATGTTTTTCTTTTGTTCTTCTGTAAAATAAGACTTGCGGTCTTCTGTTGGTTGCGCGTTGCGGATGGTAACACGGTTTGCCATAAAATCATCGACGAGTTTCGATGGTTTAAGATCCAGCTTCTTCATCAGATCTTCAATAAAACCTTTTGAATCTTTTACGAAATCTTCGTAATGCACTTCGTAGATTTCAGGTTTCATTTTCTTGATTTCATAAGCTGTCGTCTCGCTTAATTTTTTATACTGAAACGCAGTAATCAATTCCGGTTGTGTGGACAGTTTTTCTGCCATCGCTTCTTCCTCCGGAGTGTAAGCGCCTGTCCACCAAAGCTGTGTTTTCCCTTTGTCCTGCCAGAAGTTTACTTCCAGCCAGGAACGAACCGTAGCAATGGGTGCGCGCTGTACATTCACAAAAACGGCATCCGGAAATATGCTCATCAGATACTCCATCCGCGAAGGACCAGTTGTTTTAAAAGCAAGCCGTTTTCGGTTCTGGTATTTCACCATTTTACCAAACAGATTGCGCATGTATTTCACTTCTTTCTCTTCGGCTTTTGTGTTTAATAAAAAGCCACGAGAGAAGTCAATGTTAGGGCCTGTTATTTTCTCCCAAAAATTATAACGCTCAATGGGACGAAAGGCAATCCAGTTAAACACATTTTTATTGTTCTGTGTGTTCATCCCAATCTTGCGCCACCACTTGTTATCGAATAAGCGCCGCAGGTAGTTGACCTGTGGTATGCGGGGAAATAACTCCTGAAAATTGTTATGCCAAGCCAGGTCTTCATGCTGAAAAATAATGTCGGAAATAATGGTAGTGCCTGAGCGACCCGTACCGAAGATGATAATTGGCTTGCGAAGATATTCTTCGTATCTCATTTGGTTGCTTTTGGTGATGGTGGTAAAAATAGTAAAAAAAGTTGTGCATTTAAAATGAACCGTTCAGACCATGGCTGCAAACGGCATTTACGCAAGATGAGAATGCGATGAGCTTGTGTGTTTTTGCCAAATATAACGAAGGTTGAAAGCCCTGTAAACAGTCTTTAAAACCGATTAAATTTTGATTAAAAGATGGAAACCTAACCGTCCGTAATTGTTATCTTATTTAAGTTTGAACGCCAAAACAGCTATAACCAAATTATTTACTCCGACAAAACATCGTTATGATTTTTACAGAAACAGCCACCTCAATTTTCGGTATCGTTTCTTTTGAAGAAGCAACACCAGAAGTACAAGCCATTTACAACGATACCAAAAAAAGCCTCGGTTTACCTTTCGTTCTCAATTGGTTTAAATGCCAGGGAAACAATCCCGTTTTATTAAAAGGAAACTGGTCTAAGCTAAAATCGACTTTGGTTGAAGGCATTGTTCCAAATGTTATCAAGCAGCTTATTATTTACAATGTTTCAGCTGAAAGAAACTGCGATTACTGTGCCCAGGCGCACCGCATTTTCGCTAACCTCATGGGTAAATTTTTGTCTGACGATCCTTCGTTTAATATAGCAGATGACTTAGAAAGCGATCTCATTCCGCAAAGCTATAAAGTAGCAGTATCTGTAATTACCAAAGCGGCTCTGGAGTCGGGCGTCAACAGCGAAGAATATATTTTTAAATTAAGGGAAGCCGGCTTTTTGGATGTTGAAATTCAGGAACTGCTGGCGCAGGCAGATTTGGTAAATATGCTGAATACAATTGCCAATATTTCAGGAATCAAGCTGGATGCAGAACTTACAGATATGGCAATATAAACCACTCATTGATGCTGACAGATGCAGATATACGTTACCGGATTTTACAAACAGGACTTTCCAGATTTTCAATTCATTTAAATAAAGCAGACAGCTTAACAGATATCAGTAAATGCCTGTTGCAAAATACCAAATATCTCTACAATTATACGCGCTGCCGGTTTCATTACATTTCTGATGACCAATTTGTATGCTATACAATTACTCTTCACCAGGGAAAGGTAGAAACAGGTGCCGAACACTTTTTGAATGAGACGGAACAGGAAGTATTCGATACCGGAATTCCTTATTACCAAAAGAAGGTTGTAAATGACGGAGAAGAAGATGCGAAAGGCGATAGCCATGAAACATGGATATGGAGATTTAAATACAAAGGAGAGGCAGGCATTTTGGTAACGATTGAAGCAAATGAAATGTTCGCTTTCTCTCAGGAACAAATCCCGCTGGTGAAAATAACCAGCGAAATGTTGTACACAAAAACAAGGATGGTTTTATTGCTAACCGATCTTGAGCAAAAGCAGGAAACACTGATGGTTTCATATAAGAAAATCGAAGAAAAAAATACGTTTATATCCAACCTCGTTGTACTGCATGAAAAAACCATTGAACAACGGACAAGGGCATTAAGAAATGCAAACACAAAGCTAGTTGAGCTAATTCAGTTCCATTCGCACAATGTAAGAGAACCGCTTACCCGCGTTATGGGCTTATTAAACCTATATACGATCGTATCGCAGGAAGAATTTTTTAACGATTGCTGGCCTATGTTAGAAAAATCAGTGGACGATATGGACAAAACAATAAAAGAAATTATTATTAAAACGGAAAAAATAGAAGTTTATGAAAGTCTTGGTAGTTGATGATGAATATATCAACAATGTTATAACCAGTAAAATATTAAACAAGGTAGATCCATCGATCAATGTAATAAAGTGTACAAACCCTGTTACTGCCTATGATGATATGAAAGAAATAAGGCCTGAACTGGTATTTTTAGATATCAATATGCCCGTATTTTCAGGCTGGCAGTTTTTAGATAAAATGAACGATGAGCTTTGTTCTTTTCCTATCATTCTGTTAACCTCTTCGGTAAGCAAGCAGGATAGTGTAAAAGCCATGAGTTACAATAATGTGGTGGGTTATATAGAAAAGCCTTTTTCCTTAGAGACAATCACCGCTTATATAAATAAAGCCGCCACTGCAACCTTCAGTAACCACGCGCAGTATAACCGTTAGCCATAAAGAAGATTCGATTCGTCAACCGGAAGGTTTTATGTAAAGCAATTCATTTTTTTGAAAACGCTACTAATGCTTGCTTCTTCTTTCACTTCAGCAAACCTTTGATTTCATTGAGTTTCAGCAAGGCTTCAACCGGTGTAAGCCGGTTGATGTCGATGGCTTCTAATATTTCGCGCATCTCTTTGAATGTTTCGCTGTGCATATCGAAAATAGATAGCTGCATCCGTTGAGACGAGAGCTTTTTTATGTTGTTCTCAAGGTTGTTGGCTTTCAACGTTTCCATTATCCCAGCTTCCCAGTTTTCCGAGTTTTTTTCTTTCGGGTTCTCTTCGTTCTTTGCCTCCAGTTGTTTCAGAATTTCGTTTGCACGCTGAATTAATTCTGGTGGCATGCCGGCCATCTTTGCCACATGGATGCCGAAACTATGAATGCTGCCACCGGGCGCCAGCTTGCGAAGAAAGATAACGCGGTTATTGACTTCTTTGTTGGTGATATGATAGTTTTTGATGCGTGGCAGTTTGTTCTCCAGCTCGTTTAGTTCGTGATAGTGAGTGGCAAACAAAGTCTTTGGCGCCATTGGCGATTGGTGCAAATATTCTGCAATGCTCCAGGCAATGGAGATGCCATCGTAGGTAGAAGTGCCTCGCCCAATCTCGTCCAGCAACACCAGGCTTCGCTGCGAAATATTGTTGATGATGCTTGCGGTTTCATTCATTTCTACCATGAAGGTGCTTTCGCCGCCACTTACATTATCGCTCGCTCCTACGCGGGTAAAGATCTTATCTGTCAGCGGGATGTTAGCCTCAGCCGCCGGCACAAAAGAACCGATGTGCGCCATTAAAATAATCAAAGCCGTTTGCCGCAGCAATGCACTTTTACCACTCATGTTCGGACCCGTAAGAATAATGATCTGCTCGCCTGCCGGGTCGAGGGAAATATCGTTTGAAATATAAGCTTCGCCGGTAGCTAAATTGCGTTCAATTACGGGATGGCGGCTTTCTTTCAACTGCAGTTGCAAGCCATCGTGCACCTCGGGCTTTTTATAATTAAACTGGATGGCATTGCTGGCAAAACATAAGAGACAATCAAGCGTGGCAAGGATGTTTCCATTCACCTGTAAAGGCGCGATATAATCCTGCATTTCCAGCAATAACTTGTTGTATAACTCTGCTTCTATTGCCAGTATTTTTTCTTCTGCGCCGGTAATGCTTTCTTCATACTCTTTCAGCTCGGGTGTAATGTATCGCTCTGCATTGGCAAGCGTTTGCTTGCGTATCCATTCTGCCGGCACTTTGTTTTTATGCGAGTTGGTGACTTCGAGATAATAGCCGAATACATTGTTGTAACTAATTTTCAGCGAGGCAATGCCGGTAGCTTCCGCTTCGCGCTGCTGTATGTTGACTAAAAAATCTTTGCCTTTCAGCGCAATGTTGCGAAGCCGGTCCAGCTCTTCATTCACACCTTTATTTATCACATTTCCCCTATTTGCAGAAGCAGGCGGCTCCGGCATTACATCGTGAATGATTTTTTCTACCAGGTAAGAACAGTTGTTGATGGCATCGCCTAAACGCTTCAGGTATTCGTTCTTTGATGCGGAACAAACCTGTTTGACAACAGCCGTATGCTGCAAGCCTTTGGCAAGATGCAGCACCTCTCGCGGATTGATTTTATGCGACGGAATCTTGCCTGCCAAACGCTCGATATCGCCACATTGTTTAATTAGCGACTGCAATTGTTTTCGCTTATCTACTTCTTTAATAAAATAAGCAACCGCTTCCAGCCGCTCAATGATTTTATTCCGGTCTTTCAGCGGTAATACAATCCACCTGCGCAGCAACCTTGCGCCCATGGGGCTGATCGTGTTGTCAAGCACTTTCAGCAGGCTGTTGCCATTCTCTGCGGTGCTGATAATCTCTAAATTGCGGATGGTAAAACGGTCCATCCAAAGGAAGTCGTCGCGTTCTATGCGCTGCACAGTCGTAATGTGCTGAAGGTTGGGATGTTCGGTCTCTTTCAGGTAATGAAGAATAGCGCCGGCAGCAATGATGCCTTCGTGCAAAGCCCCGATACCAAAGCCTTTCAGCGAATGTGTACCAAAATGTTTAAGT
>CAZZZH010000053.1:7940-20042 GCA_964658445.1 Ilyomonas sp. | reverse complement strand
CCGCGGGATGGCTCTTTCCATTTCTCTTTACAATTCACTACGCAATATCTTCCACTTTCATCTTCTTCGCGTTTTTTTCGCTGGTTGCCTTTTCTTTCTTTGCTGGTTTGGGTTTCGGTTCTTTGCGCAGGCCTATCACCGTTACGGCATACGATGCCGGGTTTATCTCGCTCAGGTTGGCAATCCTAAACAGGTTTTTTCCAGGCCGCCCAGCTGGCTTATTTTTATAGTACGCGCTTCGCCGGCTTTTACAATCAATAGCTTTGCCGGGCGCGGGTCGGCAGGTGCTGTAGTGTTTGAAAAAGATTTGAAAACAGAGTATCGGGCGCTACGACTGTGGCGCTGCCGGCGCTGAGCAGGGAATGTATTTTGTGCAGGTGATACTGACCAACGGCGTAAAGCGACAAACGGTGATGATTGAATAAGGAACGGGATTTCCGTAACAAAAAAGAGCCTTGCCACCCCTGCAAGGCTCTTTTTTTTCTCCATACCGTTTTGGAGTGAAGATCTTGCGGGGAAGAAAAAGCACATGGAATATTGCCGGAAGCGGATGGAATGTGCTGAGAAGTGGATGGAATGTTGCCGAAAGCACTTGGAATGTTGTTGAATAGCCCCTTTGGTGAAGGTTGTATACGTGATGCTTCGTTATATTGGTCTGATATTTTTTGAAGGTATGATTCGGAGAATTATTTTATCTCATTCTTCGAGATGTGCTGTGCCAACATCTCGAAGAATGAGGAAACTCAAGAAATTAATTTTGTGCTATCTCTTTCAAAATTTTTACCACGTCTTTGATTGACTTATTAAGACTATCACTATTACGGAAGTTTTCAATAATTCTATTGATGTACCAATTAAAACTAGATACGTTTTTACTATAGTCTAATGATAACCTAATTTTCGATTCAATCAAAAATTGTTCAACGAGTAATAAGTCTTCTTCACTCTTTGATGCTAACCCATTTACCCATTCTATCAAAAGATGTTTGGGTGAATGGAATATACTTGGAGAATCAAACTTGGGATCAATCATCATGAATATTAAGCTATTAATTTGTTTTAATGCATATTTCGTATCAATATTATGCACAGCTAAACCTTCTTGAATTGTATAAGGAGCTTCATTATTTTTCTTTAAGTATTCTACTAAATAATCAAAACCTTTATTCTCTCCTATACTTGACAGATGCTTGGCAATTTGAATTTTAGTATCCCCGTCAGTGACAACTACACTTAATGCTTTTAGTAATGGCTTTCTAATATTATCTGCATAATCAGTTTTTAGAATTACGACTAAATGTAAATACAAAGGGTTGCTGTAATCACTTATATCTTCAAATATCTTTAACAGATGTGCTTTATTTCCGCCAAGCTTTAAATAAATGTCAGCGCAGTTTATTAATTCATATCCACTTTCTATCTGGTTATATTTTATGATGTCATAAATCAAGTCTTTAGCTTCTGTAATATGTAAATAGTCGCACACAGAAACATGACTTCCTAATACACCTTGAGATTGTATACCCTCTTTTACATGTTTTATAATTTTCTCCTTAAAGACTTCTATTTCATCTTCACCAAGCTTACTAATTATCAACTTGCTTACATTAGATGAGTGATTTTCACTGTTATTTTCTATGCTTTTAGTTCCATCAATATCAGTCCAAATCATCTCCATAAGCGTCTCTACCGCAGTGTCAAATTCAAATCTTTTGAAAATTTGTACTAGTTGCAGTTCGAGTGTCTTTCCAGAAATATTATCGCCGGTTTGTGACCAAGTGTTTTTGAAATCTGCATTTTGCAATTTCCGATAGTAAAATTCCTCTAAGATTAATTTGAATGAAGAATTTGTGTCGGTGCTAGACTGGTTATAATCTAAAATAGTTTGTATCCTATACCAATCAAACCATTCAGGACTATTCAGATATTTAGAATAATTCTTAACTCGAACCACTCTATCATAAGAATCTGAATAATGAAGTAGAAATCTGTAAATGACATCAGAACTTATCTTTTTAAGAGCAGATGGGGCATTGTAATCTATATATAAATCGCTATTGTCAATTTCAATCTTGTCAAATGCCTTAAAATATTTTTCTACTCCTTGACTGAAAGATTTAAGTGACTGAAGATATTTTATATCATTTCGATGTTTAATTTTTTCGAGTTTACTTACTTCCTGATAGGAAGTATCTTCAGAAAATATTGAACGTTCAGTAGCATCAATATTGAGTTGTAAAAAAGATTTCGCTATGTCACCATCTTTGTTGCTTTGACGCAAACCAAATATTAATCTCCGTAAATTTTCGACACTTAAAACATCTTCTTCATACTCAAATAGTATGTAATCGAAGCAGCTTGAATTGATCAAGCCACCAATATCCATTACGAATAAAGTATCAATGGATTTTAAAGAAGGTATCAATATCCTAAGAAATAAACTATTAAGGTCTGTTTCGTGTATAAAGGAAGATAAGGCCTGTAGTTCAACACGCAAATGACTTTTTAATAGCAGTTTTAAAAGTTCTGAGACTTGAAAAATCACTAAAAAGTCAGCTTTATAAACTTCTTCAAGATGTATAGCCAGCTTCTTAAAAAAGTTATCAGTTTTGTAGCGATTAAAACTGAGCCATTCAGGTGAAATAATTTTCTCAAATAACTTTCCAAGTTGAAACCGATTATTTGTGGAAAGAAGAAATTCATATAATGAAAACTCGGAACCTGCGTAAGCTACTTCCTCGTTCTTTTTCATAAGAATATCAATACCGGAAATTCCATAATCATAGAATTCGTCTACAAGATTTAATGCGTTAGTAAGCTGATATATACCATCCCTGAATTCATGTACATTGTTGATTGGAAGATTAATCCATTCATTTATAATTTTTGCATCACCTAATTTGTACTTTGATGCTATCTCCAGCATCTTTCGCAAATAATAAGGCTGTTTGCTCGTGAGAACTTCTTCTTTTAAACACTCAAAAAAGTGCGCAATTTGTTCGTCAGATAAATCTAAATATCTAAGTATTCTAGCGCAAATTATTTTGGTGGAAACTTTAAAACTGCTGTTTAAACAATCAATTAAATAATTTATTGCCAAGTCAGAATCATCAACAAAATAGGCAATAGTATTTTCCGAAATTATAGATAGCCCAATCTCGAGTTTGTTGCAGTGCTGAAGCAGCTCTTTCAAAAAAAAATCTCTTGATTCTGAAGAAAACTTCGATTTTTCGGTTTGAAAAACCAGTTCAAGATTATCATTTTTAAGAAAGTCAAGGAGCTGGTTAAATGTGCCTTTTTCAAGATCAAAGGAGAGTAATGAAGAAAAAGTTTGTATCCATTTAGTCTTCACTTTCCGTATATTTTTTCCAATAGCGGAATATAGAAGAATTTGATCAACACTTAGTTCACTTAATAGCAATGCAGCTAAATGTTCCTGAAAAAGTAAATTGATAAAAGTCCATCTTTTGTATGCTATCGTTACTAAGGAACTTTGTTTCAGTAAATCAACTTCCTCTACACTTAAAATCTCTCGAAGTTGTTCTTCATCAAGTTCATTAGTTCCTGTTAATTGCAAAGCAAAAGCAAACTTTTGCAGAGCCTTCTTGTGCATCTGCAATTTTTCTTTCAAAAATCTTCCTTGAGGAATTTGCCTCAGTTTTGATTTATTATAAGAATCATCAATAAAGGTATTAAGCAATTCAATTTTGCTTGAAGGAAAAGAAGCTACCCGTTCTTTAAATTTACTAATTAAGTAGGTTAGGTTAAAAGGATAGAATAATAGGTTTCTTAAATCATACTTATCAATCTTTTCCCAAAACTTATTATAAGATTTAGGTAACCTATCTTGAACGTAAGTGTGAACTTCGGCAAAATTCAATTGCTTTAATTCGTACAAATCGAATCCCTGTACGATAGACGACACTGAATAATCTTTGTAAAATAATTTCCTACATGAAAATATGATGTTTATCGCTGGATACTGAATAGCAAATGCATTTATATACTTAGCACATTCTACAAATTTATCCGCCGGTGCTTCGTCTAATCCGTCAATTAAAATCACTAAATCACTTATTGGAACACTTTTCCAAGCTTTGAAACGAATATTTAGTATATCCGAAATGGGTTGGATATTATAATCTTTGACCTGAATCAGAAGAGGACGAATTCTCTTATCTGAGTTTTTTAAGAGCAGTGCACTTTGCTGAAAATAAATACTTTTCCCTTGATAAGCATCAGCTGTTATACAAATCCTATTTGACGAAAGCTTTGATTTGGTTAGTATCTCAATTAGTTCAAAAGTCTCATTTTCGGTAAAAAAAGATCTTCTATTGTTTTCCTTTATTAAAGAGCGATCAATAAAACCTTCTAATGGAGTAAGATTGTTTAATTCATCAATATCTAATTGAGGTAGGCAAAGAAAGTCAGCTTCATTTTCGCCAAAGTAATAAGCAACTATAGACCAATAGTTTTTAAGTACACTTTCAATATTATAAACATCCCAACAAATAAATTCAATAGACTTTTCTATCCATAATTTTTGTTGTATTTCGGAAATTTTATTTTGTACATCTGTTTTTTGAAAATCAGATGTTGTTGCCAAAATGAACACTGACGTTTTATCTGAATATTTCTTCTTGAGGAAAAAATCTACTATCTCTTCAACTTCAGAAGGTCTAATTTTGTTAGAAAATTTTTTGCATTGAATACAAATGAAATTTCCATCTGTTTTAGAGAATGATTTAACATCTAATCCTTCCTGTTTTTGTCCTTTCTTTAAATAATTTTGGAAATCACAATCAATGTATCTATTGTTCGCTATATGTACAGATAAATCTTGAAAAGATTCCCAATCAATTCTTTCCCAATCTAATTTTGGTCGAATCATCTAGTAGTTTTTCTAAGACGCAAATTATGTCCTTTTAAAAATTTTCATTCACGCAAATTGCTGGTCATACTAGCAACCAGATCGCAAATTTTTCTTCAATAACGTCTATGCAGTAGAATATTACACTTTTTTCCACGCAATGTCTCCGCCCCCAGACATTGCGGTAGAAAGGACATCAACCGATAGAAAATTGCAGTCAATTCATTTCGGTTGGTGAGGACAACAATCGATTAAAAAAAATTAGTTTACCAGCCATTACTGCACGTTGCACTTATGTTTGAAAACGTAAATTGACTGGTTACTTATGAAATGGATTCCTAGTTCTTCGAGATGTTCCAAAGGGCATCTCGAAGTTCAGATAAAGCAGGTCTCCGACCTACAAACCAACCCCAAGCTATTCCCCCGGCTCTCCAGAGAATTCCCGCTCTCAAGTTCTCTCCAGATGTCTTTTAAAAGCCAGTCTCTGACTGGCTACAAAATCCTTACCCAACACTTACCGTGTGCTCACCAACCGAAATGAATTGCTTATAAATTTGTACTTTCCATAGGATTGTCTTACTTATTCCGGTGGGTGAGGATACCCACCAATAGAGAATGAATTATTTGCAAGATATGCAAATGAACCGAACGATACCGTTTCTTAGTCTTGCCTCGATGCTCAGGGACCTGCAGTACCATTGGCACTCTGATGACTATTATATTTCACCCGATGAGGTGATTAATGAGCCGCATTTTACGGATGCTTTCCGACCCGATTTTTATGCCCTTATTCTTGGCACGCAGGGATGGATGGACCTTATGGTGAACGGAGAACGGGTGCGTATTAGTGAATTTACATTCTTTGCCGGCGGACCGAATATGGTGGTGCAGCGTATGGGCAAAGCGGCGATTGCAAGAACAAAGCGGTCTACTTTACCAAAGCATTTCTGATTCAAAGCTTCAACAGCTTCCGGCAGTTTGAAGCGTTTCATTTCTTCTCTACGCATTTTACTAACTGCCTTGCACTTACTAAAAACGAAGCGCTGCCTTTAATAAAACTGTACGAACCACTGAACGAAAAACGTAACGACAGTACCTCGTCTTACCACACCGAAATTATACGCAACCTGATATTTGCTTACGTGTATGAAACCGCAATTCTTTACCAAAATAAAAGCCTGCCCTTGCCTGTTTGGTTTGCCAAAGAAGTAAACATCAATCTGCAGTTTCAAAACCTGGTAGCACAAAGCTGCATGAAAGAACATCAATTGCGCTTTTATGCCGATGCGCTTTTTGTAACACCGAAATATTTAATACAGGCTATTAAAAAAGTAACCGGCAAAACGCCAGGTGCCATTATTGATGAAGCGATTATCATCGCTGCAAAAATTCAGTTGAAAACCGCTGCCTTAAGCATGGAGCAGACTGCAGAAAGCCTGCACTTCTCCGACCAGGCTTCGTTCAGCAAATTTTTTAAAAAACATGTGGGCTGCCCGCCCTCTTCTTTCAGATCGCTGCCAAAAAATAGGTGAGGAATTCAGGACAAAAAAAAGAGAACTCCGGCTAAGGCAAACGCAGGAGAAAAGCAACACCTTTACCCCACATTACATCATCTTCTATAAACGTTTTCTATGTCTACAACAATTGTGTTTATCCATGGTCTTTTTGTAAACCCCAAAAGCTGGAACGAATGGAAGGCATTCTTTGAAGCAAAAGGCTATACCTGCCATGCCCCGGCCAATCTTTATCATGAAGGCGAACCTAGCTATTTGCGGGCGCATATTAACCCCGAGGTAGGAAACGTATCGTTTGAAGATGAAGTGAACCATTTTGCCAATTGTATTGATACACTTGATGAATTGCCCATCCTCATCGGTCATTCGCTGGGCGGTTTGGCGGTTCAAAAATTACTGAGCTTAGGCAAAGGTATTGCGGGTGTATGCATCGACGGCGTGCCGCCCAAAGGCATCTTTACGCTGGAGTGGAGTTTTTGGAAATCTAATTTTCCCGTGCTTAACTTTTTTAAAGGCAACACGGTGTATGAGCCCAACAAAGAATGGTTTCACTACGCCTTTTGCCACACGCTTTCAAAAGAAGAATCGGATAACGTGTTTGATGAACTGGTTGTTCCTGAAAGCAGAAATATACCAAGAGATACTTTAAAAGATTTTGCTGCCATTGATTTTGGCGCGCCGCACAAGCCGTTGCTTTTTATAGCGGGCGAACATGATCATATCGTGCCCAACATTCTGGTAAAAGAGAATTTCGATGCTTATCAAGATGAAAACAGCCAAAAAGAGTTGGTTGAGTTTGCGGGCAGAACGCATTATATTGTAGGCATGAAAGGATGGGAAGAAGTGGCAGGTCATGCAGCTTATTGGCTGGAAAATACGTTGAAATAAAATCTATAAAGCAGATGATGAGCAATGGCACCGGCTGGATGAAACCTACCTGAATAAGGGGGGCAAAGGGTAACAGGGTTTAAAAGAAAAGGAGGATATTTTCTTTGATAACATTACGATACAAATACGTGAATCTGTTTTTGAATATCATAAACCTAACCATGGCGCCAAACGCGTAAACCATGCTAACATTTTAGCGGGATTTACCCGTGCAAAATTTAAAGTAGAATATAGTCTTCCTGCAGATTTAGCTTTCGGTTTTTGCAGCCTGGTGCAGAATACGAAACCCTTATACGGTTTTCCCATGCGAACGGAAACTATTTTGCTGATGATTCCATACCCGATTTTTGGTTCCAGCACCGTCTCCCGCAGATTTAAGTGAACCCACAAAAACGTGTTGATGATCAGCCGTAAAGCACAAATCAAATACAAACAAGGGATGTTTCAGAGGAATCACTGCGTAAAAAATTCTTTCTATTCCACTATTCTACTTTGCAAAAGCATTGATTAGGAATAGAAAATGGTCTAAAATTTTGTGGGTTCACTTAAACGAGGCGGAGACATTTCGGCGAAAAAAGAAAACAATCAAGATCCGTTTGGTATTGGAATGGGCTGAGTAGCCATTTGGTTTTATATCGGGTAAGTTTTTCAAATCCTAACATATATTATTGTCCGATTGGACTATTTATTTGTCCAGTTCGAATATTTTTTACACTACTATCGCCCTTACTTTGTTGTATAATTTAATCATAAGATTATGGAACATCAAAAGAAAAATCCCATAACCATTGGAAGTAAAGGAGGTAACATCATTTCTGTTGTCGGCGACACTTACCGTATCCTTGTCGGTGGTGCTGAAACCAATGGCGCATTTGCAGCCATAGATATGATGATACCACCCAATGGCGGACCTGGCCCTCATGCACACGCCCAAATTGAAGAATCGTTTTACGTTATTGAAGGTGAAATTGAGGTCAAATCTGAATTCGGTGAATACACGGCAACAAAAGGTTCATTTGTAAATATTCCTAAAGGTGGTGTTGTTCACGAATTTAAAAATAAAACAGACAAAGTTGCTCAATTGCTATGCATTGTAGTTCCCTCAGGATTAGAGACTTTTTTCGAAGAAATTGGCAAGCCGGTACGTTATGGCGAGTTTCTTCCCCCTCCGCCAATGGATATGGAGTCAGTAAAAAAATTACAGGCTATTGCTGAAAAACACGGACAAGAGGTATATCCCCCTGACTATTTGGATAAGATTAAATAATCAAGTTGCCTTTCCGTGTGGTTAGAAAGAGGCAGCACATACGAAAGAAGCGCCACAGGAATTAGTAAGATCGTCAAACATTATTGAATCATTATCATGAAAATATTAATGACGGGGGCTACCGGAAAATTTGCCGGACTGGTTCTACCGCAGTTAAAAAAGCAGGGCCTGGATGTGACCGCATTGGTGCAAAACGAAAATAAAGGCAAGCAGGCGTTGGAAAGTGGTGCTGATGAATTTGTAATTGGAGATCTTTATGATCCGGCTACTCTAAGAAATGCAACCAAAGGCATCAATGGCGTCTTTCACATCATCCCCGCATTTAACAGGGAAGTTGAAGCCGGGCTGAATATGGTTGAAGCCGCCCGGGAAGCGGGTGTATCGAAATTTGTATTCTCCAGCGTTTATCACCCATCATTATCATTAGCCAACCATGCTGATAAGCGACCAACAGAAGAAGCTTTGTATCGTTCCGGCATAGATTACACCATTTTACAGCCCGCCATGTATATGCAAATGCTTCAGCAAAGCTGGCAGGCAGCCAAACAAAGCGGTGAGATCGTTATGCCTTATTCAAAACTTTCAAAAATGGCGTATGTAGATTTCCGGGACGTAGCGGAGGCCGCCGCATTAGCCATGACCGACAAACGTTTATCAAATGGCACATTCGAGCTAGCTTCGCCGGGTTTGTTCAGCCGTGTTGAGCTGGCTGCGCTGATGACTAAAAAGCTAGGTAAGACGATCGCCGCCCGAGATGTGTCCGTGGACGAATGGGCTACGCAGGTAAAGATTCCTCCCGGCGAACTCCGTGACGGGCTTATTGCCATGAATGAAGAGTATGATAAATACGGATTTTCCGGTGGCAACTCCCTGATACTCGAAACGATACTTGGCCATAAGGCGTGTACCGTGCCACAATTTATAGACGAATTGGAATAAGATGGTAAAACATATCGTAATGGAAAGCATAGTGGTAAACCCGTTTCTTATCAGCAGGTGCAAAATTTTGTGCCGCTAACACACACCTAAGATGCTGTATTCCTGACGGGACAAACGCTAAACATTAATGGTGGAAGGACGTTCCTGTAACGTGAATTCATCTGTTTCGAAAATACTATGACCATTACCTTCGAATTCAATGTAGATAAAGGGTTTCATTTTGCCGAAGCATTTGGTAAAAGGTTTGAAATGCCTGTTGTTGAAAACAGAGTTTATTTACCCGCATCATTAGGTGATGGCTATATACAGGAAACAAAGTTGAAGGAAGGTCTGAGTCTGTGCATGCACCGCTATAAACTCAAAGAAGATTTTTCATTAAAACGCCTTGAATCAGCTGGACCGTCTAAGATGCTGACGCTTAAGTTCGATTGCAGAAAGGTTGCTTTAGAAACCGGACAAATTGAAACCCACCTCTTTGCGCCGGGCTGCGAAGCAGAACTTGGCACTGATAATTTTTTTACCGAAATCTTCTTTCCGGCACAACAAGAGATATACTTCTTGGTCATTAATGTTGCCCGGGAAGTGTTAGCAGAATTGCTTCATCTATCCGGAGAGGAAGCCTCGTTGCGCAACCGGTTCTTAAATAATTCATCATTTGTTGTCAATGTATTAATGTCAGACGAGATGGAAAGCGCGCTAAAAGATTTCAGGAATATAACCTTAGGTTCTCCTTTTTATTTATTGCATTACCATACAAAAACGCTTGAATTAATTTATTTGTTTTTTGTCAGTATATCCGGAAGAACGAATCAAACAGAGGTTGTTGTCAACAGGGCTGATGCAGACAAGTTATATGAGCTTAGGTCTATCATACTTAAGGATTTATCGGTGACACCGCAGTTAATTGATCTGTCTAAACAGATCAATATGAGCCCGACGAAAATGAAAACGCTTTTCCGCCAGGTATTCGGAGATTCTATCTATAATTATTTTCAGCAGGCAAGGATGAATGAAGCTGCCAGGCTACTTAAGGAACATTCTGTTTCAGAGACTGGTTATCGCCTCGGCTTCACAAATATGAGTCACTTTTCACGTTTGTTCGAAAAGCATTTTAAGGCGAAACCCAAAAAATTCAAGGATGGTCATTCGTAACACAAAATAAAACGCAATCATGGCATTATCGAAAGAAGTTTTAGATAACATAGCTTTCTCAAAGCAAAACGGATTCGACAAGCTAAATCTTGCACCTCCCGAAGAAACGCGCCAGGCGATGGCCAAGGTGGCTCAGGATCCTGGCCCCACCGCTGTGGCAAATGTGTTCCATAAAAACATTACACACCACTTGATCCCGGTTCGTATTTATATACCTTTTGGTGAAGGTACGTTCCCGTTGATCAGTTATTATCACGGTGGTGGATTTGTGTTAATGGGATTGGAAACCCACGATGAAATCTGCCGGCAAATTTGTAAAAATACCGGCTCTGTCGTCATGTCGGTGGCTTATAAGCTGGCTCCTGAGCATCCTTTTCCTGCAGGACCTGAAAGCAGCGTAGCAGCAGCTGTCTGGCTTTATGAACACGCTGCGGAATATAATGGTAAAAATGAAAGTATGGCGGTTGCTGGCGACAGTGCGGGTGGCTATATGGCTTTATATGTTGCCCGTGTGTTAACACAACTGGGCATTGTGCTCAAAGCACAGTTTGCCACTTACCCTGTCACTGATCATTACAGCGCCCATTATGCATCATATCAGGAAAACGGGAAGGATTATGTGCTCACTGCAGAAATTATGAAATGGTTTTGGGACAATTATGTGACGGATCCTGCCCTTATCGAAGAAGCATCGATCCTCCGGTCAAAAGATTTTTCAAACCTGCCTCCCGCCTTGATATTTACCTGCAACTATGATCCTTTAAGGGACGAAGGAAAAGCATATGCCGAAAAATTAACAGCAGCAGGAGTGAGCACCACTTATAAAAACTATGAAAATATTCATGGGTTTTTTGGCATTGGAAATATGGGCGAAGAAGCGTTACAATACGCAAGCGGTTTTTTAAAAAGTCAGTTAGCCGGTTAATGTAATAAAAAAGATATAATCCACACATCGAATCACTCATCGCAGCCGGTTTTTCGAAATGTTCCGAGGGGCATTTCGAAGTTGGGATAAAGCAGGTCTTTGACCTGCCAATGTTAATAGCCCTTATCTGGCGCAAGCATCTCGCTTGTGTCTATCTTTCATGAGCGTCCGCTCATTCTATTAAAACCAAAGGCTCCCGTACAGTTCCTGCCCATGGTTCTCTCCGGATGTCTGATAAAAGCCAGTCTCCGATTGGCTACAAACGCTTTCTTCCCCGTCGTGTCTCCTTCTCAACCATCCCGCAAACGCAATCACCCCTTACGGAGACTCAATTACTCCTTCCGGAACAAGAATTACACGTCCCGCAGCCTTTATACCCACCCCGGAAAAGAAATTACCCCTCTCGAAGCCTTGATTGCCCCTCCCGGAAGAGAAGTACTCCCTTACGGAAAGCTCATCCTGCCTATGTCTGTCTGTATCATGCCTATGTTTAACCACAACCGCCCTATGTTCCCCCTGTTCACGTCTCCAGATTTCTCGCTCACCG
>CAZZZH010000053.1:6187-7930 GCA_964658445.1 Ilyomonas sp. | reverse complement strand
GAATTCTACTCACCAGCACCCAAAATCCTTCTCTTCACACCACTAACGAATACCATTTAGCCATGTCACATTTCCGCAGAGATTTTATCAGAAACACTACACTTACGTCTGCCGGTGCACTGCCCGGTGCGAGTGCGTTTTTGGCTTCCTCTTATAGAAAAATTATGGGTGCGAATGATCGCGTGCGTATACCTGTGGTGGGCTTTTCGGACGGGACCGGAGCACGCATATGCCCTGCTTTATGAACCACTATAAGGAACTGAACTTTGACGTGGTAGCGGTATCAGACATCTGGAACCGGCGCCGGGAAGAAGGGTCGGCGTAGAAAAAGAAAATAGGGCATGAGGTAACCGCCTGCCGCAGCAATGAGGAATGTATGCCCGGGAGCTGTTCTCAATTAGTAGGCGCTGCCTTAACTCTTATTTGGTATTATTTAATCGTAAAATGAGGGCAAAACAGACTACATTCAAATCGCTACATAAGATGTATAAAATAAAACAGCTTCTTCGGGTGTTTGATAAGCTGCACTTTCCAAGGATGCTGCTCCTAACGTTCCCAATGCTTTGGCAAGCTTTGCGCCTGTAGGAAGAGCGGCAGCGTTGATTTCACCCGCTGATTCTGTTTGACCAATTATCTTTTTAAAACCTCCGGTCTCAGCAGGTGCGATGGGATTGGAAGGATCAACGATAATCTTGCCTTCTAAGGCTGAAGAATATTGTTTAAGAAATTCGGCAATGGTTGGAAATGGGATAGCTAACACAAAAATGTCGGCTTCCTTGACGGCGGTGTCAATATCGGCTGGTTGTGCCGAACGCCAGCTCTGTGACAACTCTTTGGCTTTGTCTATACTTCTGTCAGCGGCAAAGAAAGGATGGTTTGATTTGGCAAGGTTGGCAGCCACTACTTTACCAATACTTCCTAAGCCTACAATGGCTACTTTCTGTGTTGATGTCATACGATTTCGTGTTTCTTTTGGTGAATCATTTACAAGTGCAAATGTCCAACACGCAACCATAGTTGTCCAATGATCTGGTTTAAGAAATAGTGTTGATCCAGTTTAAGATTTTGACTTGCTAAGCTTGTTTCGAAGGCGACTTAAAAATTCGGGCGTAATACCAAGAAAGGAAGCAATCTGGGTTTGTGGGAGACGATTGATGAGATAGGGATACGAGTTGACAAAAGATTGATAACGGTCTTCGGCAGTGGAACTGATTGTTTGCAGCAAACGTTCCTGAAGCTTTACAAAACTGTTCTCGATTAATACCCTGAATATCCTGTCAAACTTTGGGGCTGCTATGTAAAGTGATATGAGATCGTTGTGACTGATTTGCAAAACCATGGTATCTTCTATTGCATCAATATTTAGCTGCGAAGGTTTTTCTCCATGAAAGCTGCCAATGTCCATTAACCAACCATTTTCAGCGGCGAATTGAATGATATGTGTGTTGCCCTGGTCATCTATCTTATACATGCGTAAACAACCCCGTATGATGAAATAGAACTGGGTAGCCATATCCCCTTCCTGTAACGCATATTGGCGTCTGCGAAAAAGTCGTGGATGAAATTTTTGCAATACCAGTTCTTTCTCTTCTATGCTTAAAGGAATGAGTTTATCGAAGTATTGTAATAATGGTTCTGCGGTGGTTACTGCCAATTCATCTTTCATAAGAAAGGATTATTGTTTAATTCTGTTTGCTTTGTCAAAAGTAATAAGAGGAATAAGGAAAGCGAATATTTGCCTTT